>CAZCCX010000033.1:0-12646 GCA_964497115.1 uncultured Desulfobacteraceae bacterium | reverse complement strand
TTTTTTTGAGATATGGCCTTGAGAAAACACCCAGCGCCTTCTGAGCCCCCTTTTAGGGGGCTCAGTCAATACCCGGTCCTCTGAGGTTGTGTCATAATACGAAGAACATGTCATTCCGGACGAGCGATGTTGTTTATCGCGAGATCCGGAATCCAGAATAAAGAATGATCCCAAAGACTTCTGGATCCCGGCTCGCGCCCCGCTCCACGGGGCTTGGCCGGGATGACGAATTGTGACACAGTCTCTCTGGGCCGGGCTTCTTTATTTGATCCTGTAAAACCACGCCTTCCAATCGCAGTCAGAGCCGTTTGGCCCTGCCCAGAATCAACGGAATTGGGCGGGAAGCCTGGTGTGTCATGCCCCCCGCTACTCCTTTTCCGGTTTTGTCCCTGTCAAACGATAAAATGGAGCCCAGTAGGCCTTTTTCACACGTTTTATCCCACGCTCCGACACGATGCCGGTGGTATAGGCCAGGGAGTAGAGTGTAGGAACTACAACAAGGGTCAGGACTGTGGCCATGGCCAGTCCGAAGATCACGGCAATGGCCATGGGTCCCCAGTATTGAGACGATTCACTGACCCAGGATATCTGCATCTTTCTGAAATCGTAGGAGACCCCTGTCACCATGGGCAGGAGGCCGAGGATAGTCGTCACGGCGGTCAGCACAACAGGCCGCAGCCGGGTGCATCCTGCGGCAATGATCGCTTCTTTGGTGTGCATCCCCCTCTGACGGAGACGGTTGGTGTAGTCCACAAGGACGATGGCGTTGTTGACCACCACTCCCACCAAAGAAATAACCCCGATTCCCGTCATGATGACGCCGAAGGGAAATTTCATCACAAAGAGACCGAGCAGGACACCGCCAAAGGAGAGGACCACCGAAGTCATGATGATCGCTGGCTGGGTGATGGAATCAAAGAGGGTCACAAGGATGATGATGACAAGAAAGGAGGCCACGGCGAACGCCCAGATGAGAAATTCTTCGGATTCCGTCTGCATATCCTGCTCACCGGTGAAGCGAATTCTGTAACCCGGCGGAATCTTAAACTCGGTCAGGAGTTCTCTGGCCTGGTTTCGAACCACGGCCCCCGGGGCCTTTGTCTCGTCCACGTTGGCCGTTATGGTGACGACCCGTTCATGGTCGATGCGGTTGATCCGGCCCAGACCGCCCGCGACCTCGAATTTTGCGATGGTGCTCAGGGGGACCAGGCCTTGCGCCGTGGGGATCAGGAGTTCTCTCAGGATGTCGGTCTTATTTCGATCCGACTCGGAGAGCTGCACTGTCAGGTCGTAGTCTTCATCGCCTTCTCGAAAGGTGGAGACCTTGATGCCGTTGAAGGCCACCTTGAGGGCAAAACCCACCGTGTTGGTGGACAGACCGAGCATAGCCGTCCTCTGGCGATCAATCCTGACCTTGACCGTGGGTGAGCCTGTTTCAAAGTCATCGCGGATATCATGAATAAAGGGCATCTTCTCTAAGACCTGGCGCACCTGCCGCGCAATAAGGCCAAGGACCTGGAAGTTGTCTCCCGCAATTTCGATCTGGATAGGAACTCCTGTGGGGATGCCCATTTCCTGCATGGTGATGTTGATCTGGCCGCCCGGAATATTCGCTATTCTCTTTCGAATCTCCTCGATGGTCAGAGGGGAGGGTTCAAGCCTCTCTTGCATATTGTAAAGCTGGACGCCGATATGATTGGGCGAATTATCCTCGAATACGGACACGCCGCTCTTGAAGGCCACGGACCTGGAATAGATGTATTTAACATTGGCCATATCGGTGATTCCCTGGACTCGTCGGTCATTTCTCAGGGTGTGGACCTTGTCTTCGGGTTGACTGTAATAACAATCAGCTGGGTCCTCATCTGGAGAGGCCAGACCATAATCCGTCCCCCTGCAAAGGGCCAGCTCCACCTGCCGCGCGATCCGGTCGGAGTACTCCAGGTCGGCCCCTTCAGGCATGTTCAGGTTGATATAGATGTATTCAGGCTCCATATCAGGAAAGAATTCAATGGGTTTTTCCAGACCCACCCGATAAAGCCAGGCGAACGCCATGGAGACCACAACCAAGAAGGATATGATCAGGACCTCTGCTCGATGATTAATGGCGCCGGCCAGCAGCCTCTGATAGGCCTTTAACACAGGACCCCTTATGGTGATGGGCGCTTCGCCCGCCTGGGCGATCGCCTCTGCGCTTGCGTTGAGTTCAGGTAAGGGTTGCCCTGCGGGAAGACGGAGGAATATGGCGGCCAGGGCGGGATTGATGACAAGGGCCACAAACAGAGACGAGGAGAGGGTAATGATCACGGTCATGGGCAGATAACGCATGAATTCGCCCACTATTCCCGTCCAAAACAGGAGGGGAAAGAAGACGGCCACAGTGGTCAGGGTGGATGCGGTCACGGGTAAGGCCACCTCCTCGGTCGCCTTGACAGCGGCCTGCACACGGGGCACGCCCTGCTCCATGTAGCGGAAGATGTTCTCCACGATCACAATGGCATTGTCCACCAACATTCCCAAGGCCAGAGTAAGTGAAAAGAGCACGATCATGTTGAGGGTAATCCCCAAAGCACTGAGGATCGAGAAGGACATGAGCATGGAAAAGGGGATGGCCATGCCGACGAGCACGGCGTTCCTTGCCCCCATGAAAAAGAAAAGGACCACGATGACCAGGATCAGACCGGTCAAAATGTTGTTTTCCAGGTCATTGACCATAGAGTGGATATCTTCGGCCTGGTTCATCAGCTTTGAGATTTCCGTGCCCACGGGCCAGGTCAGAGATCTCTGTTCAATAACCCTATCCACATCCTCGACAATACGAATGATATTCTCGCCGACGCGTTTTTTGACCTGGACACTGATAGCCCGGTGTCCGTTAAGGCGGGAGCGCCCCGCCTCGTCCTTGAACCCGTCCACCACTCGCGCCACATCCTTGAGGTAGACCGGACGCCCCTCATGGGTGCCGACGATCAGACCGTATATCTCTTCCGGGGTTTGAAATTCCCCAGGGACTCTCAACTGAAATCGGCCGTCACCCATGCGGATGCTGCCGCCGGATACGTTGAGGTTCTCACTGGCAATGACGGTTTGGAGTTCAAGAATGGACAGGCCGTAATAGGCCAGCTTAGCGGGAAAGGGCTCTACTCGAATCTCCCGTTCCAGTCCTCCGGTGACATCGACCTCCAGGACGCCGGGGATGGATTCAATGTCCTCTTCGAGGTCTTCTGCGATCTCCTTGAGTCTGACCATGCCAATCTTTCCGGTTAAAGAGAGGGTCAGGATGGGCATTTCAGAGAGGTTGATTTCAATCACCTCAGGGTCGTCCTCCAGGTCGGAGGGAAGCTCCCTTTTTGCCAGATCAACCTTGTCCTTGGTCTTGGCCAGGACCTCGTCGATATCCGTTCCCGCGACAAATTCGATAACAATGGAACTCATCCCTTCAACGCTGGAGGACTGGATCTGTTTGACGGCATCAAGACCCTTGAGCTTTTTCTCAATAGGAATGGTGATGGAGGTCTCAATATCTTCCGGGGCTACTCCCGGATAAGGGGTTGTGATGAACACGTAAGGAATGGTGACGTCCGGTTCAGACTCCCGAGGAAGGGAGTTATATGCGGCTGATCCTAAGATAATGATCAAAAAGGAGAGGACGACGACGCTGATCCTTTTGCGAACTGCTGTGGCTGTGATGCTCATGAGCCGATGATCTCCCTGGCATCACCGACATTTCTGATCACCTCTACAGATTGGCCGTCATCCAGGAGACGATGGCCGTCCACAATGACTCGATCACCCGGGTTCAGACCTGATGTCACTTGAATCTGCCATCCGGTCAAGATGCCCAAATTGACGCGGCGCTTTTCCGCCTTTTTGTCTCTTTCTACATACACAAAGCGTTCATCTCCCTGGGTGATGACGGCATAAATCGGGATGACCAGTGCTTTATCAAAGACCTCTTTGACCAGCTCCACCCGCGCGAACATGCCCGGCAGAATGTGCTGATCAGGGTTTTGGACGGCCAATTCAAGGTCATAGAGCCGTGCCAGAGTGCTTGGTTGGCGGGAGAGAAAGATCTTCTTCCCTCTGACTTTGCGGTTGCCCAATGCCTCAATGACCACATCGGCCTCGTTCAGGTCCAGGACGGCCGCCACATCACTCTCGGGTATCCCCACGGTGACCTTGACCACTTCAAGCTGAAGAATCTGGGCGACTGGCTTGTCTACGGCCAACCAGTCACCTATCTTGGTCTCGATCTCGTTCAGCCGCCCGCTGATGGGGGCCCTGATCTTTGTTCGGCTCAAGGCCAATTGGGCCTCCTTGAGTTGAGCTGAGAGGTCTTTGAGTTGGGCCTCGATCTTGTCGAGTTCCGTCTCAGCCGTAATCTTTTTTTTGGCGAGCTCGGCCATACGCTCGTGATCCAGTGTGGCCAGTTTATGATTGGCCTGAATCCGTTCCAGACTCAATTGGTAGTCACGGTCATCGAGTTCCACCAAGATCTGTTCTTTCTCTATGGTCTGCCCTTCTTTGACAGGGATGCGCACCACCTGTCCGGAGACTTCGGTCTTGACCCAGAGGTTCTCAAAAGGCTCCACAGCCGCCGGCAGGTCTATCTTGTCCGCGAGCCTGTTGGATTCAAGGGTCAGGGTGATGACCCTGATAGGCGGAACGGCCTCCTTTATGGCCTCCTTTTTGGCCTCTTCCAACCGGATCTTCTTCTCTTGATTGACGAACCACAGGGTCACGACAAGCACGCAAAGAAGCAGGACCACGAGCCAGGGGAAGAAGCCCCAGAGAGATTTGATAAGTCTTATTTCTTTTTCTTCCATTTTCATACAGATCCAATCCTCAAAAATTTATACATTATCCGGCATGCACGGTTTCCCGCTTCCGCTTCGCTTCAGACGGGATCTTCGACAGGGTTTCGGTTTTCCAGACCTCTTAAGGCCATGCGCAGGAGCCTCACAGGCCGTTCCGGATCAGCGGTCTCGGGATGAAGACAATCGAGATTGAAACAGAAACTGAGCAGCCCGAATACGAGAAAGGCCACCTCCTCAGGGTCATATCTTTCGACCTCGTTCTTGGCCAGACCTGCTTCGTAAATGACGCGGATCGCATGAAGGATGGCCTCTCGGTATCGATCGAAATCATAGGCGGGTACCCCTTTTGGCGGGCCAAACATGAGGTTCTGAGCCACTATGTTCAGGTCCTGGTGGGCCATCCCCAGTTCATAGAGTTGGCGCGAAAACGCCACGATTCGATCATGAAAACTCCCGTGGCTTCCAAGTTGCCGCGCCAAGGCGGCCTCCAATTCCGAATAGGCCTCCTCCAGAATCTCAAGAAATATGTCCTCCTTATTCTTGAAATAATAGTAGAGGACCGGTTTGGTGACGCCGGCCTGTTCAACAATCTCCCTGACCGAGGTGCCGGCGTAGCCCTTTTCCGCAAAAAGGGACGTTGCGGCCTTTATCAGCAAGGCCTTGGCATTCTGCCCTTCAGGTGCATTCATATCGGTGTCATTGTTTGAAAAGATCAAAGGACCTCCTTTCAAGGTAACCCATATATTATGCAGTCTTTAAATCAAATGTCAACAAAATCTACCTACCGGTAGGTAAGTACCGGGCGCTTTTGTAACAGTAAGGCCTGGGGCACCATTTGCCTTATGCAGGAAGATTTGTTTAAGCGCTGCTCGGAAAAGGCGTGCGTGACCAGAAAAAAATTTCGCAACATATCAATATATTGATTTTTCATCTTGACAGACCACAACATATTGAGGTACTTTAGGCTTCTGCGTTTGGCAAGACGAAGATCTTATGGGGAGGTCTTCCGAAATGGCCCTTCTTTCCCCCACATTCCTGTGATCCGTTCCTCGGGTCCTGTCCTGTAGAGGTGCTCGAATGTTCGAGAATATTCGGAAGCGTGATGGTAGAGTTGTTGAGTTTGATTCGTCAAAGATTACATCTGCAATTGCCAAAGCAGGGAAAGCAACGGAAGAGTTTGAAGAAAGGGAAGTCAGAAAACTGACACTCAAAGTCCTTACCTTGGCCCGTGAATTGAATCTTGATCCCAGTCCTGAGGTGGAGGAGATTCAGGACATTGTGGAAAGGGTGCTTCTCGATTCCCCATTCCATAAGACGGCCAAAGCCTATATCATCTACCGAGAACAACACGCCCATATCAGGAAAATCGCCGCCAAAGCCAGTGCCGATCTTGTGGACAGCTACCTTCAGAGACTGGATTGGAAGATAAAAGAGAATAGCAACATGTGCTATTCCCTTCAAGGGCTGAATAACTACATCTCATCGGATATCACGTCGGAATACTGGCTGAATTGTATCTATCCCCCTGAGATCAGGGATGCGCATAAAAGCGGTGACCTCCATGTCCACGACCTCAGTCTTCTCTCTGTCTATTGCGTCGGCTGGGATTTGAAGGACCTGCTTATACAAGGCTTCAAGGGGGTAGAAGGAAAGGTGGAAAGTGGCCCCCCCAAACATTTCCGGTCTGCTTTGGGACAGATTGTCAATTTTTTCTACACCCTACAGGGGGAAGCGGCAGGCGCTCAGGCCATCTCCAATTTTGATACCCTTCTCGCCCCTTATGTGCGCCATGACAAACTGGATTATGACGGGGTCAAGCAGGCCCTTCAGGAATTTATTTTCAATATCAACATCCCCACGCGCGTCGGCTTCCAGACCCCCTTTACTAACATCACCATGGATCTCTACGCGCCAAAGATTTTGAAGGACCAGCCTGTGGTCATCGGGGGAAGAGAGCAAGGCGAGACATATGGTGAATACCAACCGGAGATGGACACGATTAATAAGGCATTTGCCGAAGTCATGATGGAAGGGGATGCCAAGGGAAGGGTCTTTACGTTTCCTATACCGACCTATAACATAACGGAAGACTTTGATTGGGACAATCCGAAGCTTGATGCCATCTGGAAGATGACCGGTAAATACGGGATTCCCTACTTTTCGAATTTTGTTAATTCTGATATGTCCCCTGAAGATGCCAGATCCATGTGTTGTCGCCTGCGTCTTGACAACAGGGAACTAATGAAAAAGGGGGGCGGCCTTTTTGGGGCAAATCCTCTCACGGGATCCATCGGTGTGGTGACCGTCAACCTGCCACGGATAGGGTACCTTGCAGAAAATGAGAAAGGCTTCTTTGATCGGCTAAGGAAGGTCGTACTCCTGGCAAAGGAGAGCCTTTCCATAAAAAGGAAAGTCCTGGAAAGATTTTCGGATCAAAATCTGTACCCCTACTCGAGCTTCTATCTCAGGGAGATCAAGGAGGGTTCAGGGCTATATTGGAAGAATCATTTTTCCACCATCGGCATCATCGGGATGAACGAAGCAGCTCTGAATTTTCTTGGGACCACCATTGCCGATGAAAAAGGTCTTCAGTTTTCTCTTAAGGTCATGGATTTTATCCGGGAGCTGATGTCTGAGATTCAAGAGGAGGGCGATGAGATATTTAACCTGGAAGCCACACCGGGAGAAGGCACGTCCTATCGGCTTGCCCTACTGGACAAAGGAAAGTTTCCGGGAATTATTTGCGCCAATGAAGATGCGTATCAACAGGGTGCGGCTCCCTTTTACACCAACTCCACACAGCTTCCCGTAAACTATACGGATGACATTTTTGAAATGCTTCAGCTACAGGATGAGTTGCAGACAAAGTATACGGGCGGGACCGTCCTTCACATCTTCCTGGGGGAGGAGGTGAGTGATATCAAGGCCATAAAGGGACTGGTCAGAAAGATCGTCAACAATCACCGTCTCCCGTATTTCACCATCTCTCCGACCTTCAGTGTCTGCCCGTGCCACGGCTATTTGAAGGGCGAACAAGAGAGGTGTGCCAGATGTAATATCGAAACGGAGGTCTATTCGAGGGTTGTGGGTTATCTAAGACCTGTCAAACAGTGGAACAACGGAAAACAAGCGGAATACAGGATGAGAAAGACCTTCAAGGTGGCTTAGAGATGATTTTTGGCGGCCTTCAGAAGAATTCCCTTATTGATTTCCCGGAGAAAGTGAGCTGCGTCCTTTTTCTTTCCGGGTGCAACTTTGACTGTCCCTATTGCCATAATCCGGATTTGGCAAAGGGCAGGCTGGCGACGCCTTCTCCTCTTGATGAGGCGTGGGTCTATGACTTCCTCGATAGACGCAGAGGGTTCCTGGACGGTGTCGTGATCTCCGGAGGAGAGCCGACCCTGCAAGAGGAGTTGCTTGCCCTTTGTAAAAAGATCAAGCAGATGGGCTATCCCGTCAAACTGGATACAAACGGTAGCCGTCCCAAAGTGATCGAATCGCTCATTGACGGCGGCCTCGTCGATTACATAGCCATGGACATTAAGACCGATCCTTTTCAATACGCCCCCTTCATAGTGAAAGACTGCAATCCAGATTATATCCTTACCAGCATCCGCCTCATCATGAATTCCTCTTTAGACTACGAATTCAGGACCACCTGCGTAAAGCCGATTGTGGATGAAAAGGGAATAGAGAATATCGCCACGCTCATTGATGGGGCAAATTCCTATGTGTTACAGCGTTTTCGGCCTGGCTCGGTTCTGCACCCGGAGTTCTTTCAAGAGACCGGGGGTGATTATGATGAGGAAGACCTGTTGTTTCTAAAGTCTATAGCGGAGCCATTGGTTAATGAGTGCGTTATTCGTTAGTGTCCTGTCCCAGAATTATCTTCCATGATTCTGAGCAGATTCTATGACAAGTGATAGGGAGGCATGGGGGTCTCTTTTCAGTTTCACCACCATCTGTCCAGAGGTTATGGAACGGCACCATGATTCTGCATATTGTGAAGCAGCCCCACGAGCGATGTCGCCACAGCGACGGGCATTTCTTGTGCCTGTCCGCTGAACCTTGTCCACTTTGGGGGCGGTTACAGGCTTGGGCGTCTTTTGGGTGTGAAACTGAAAAGAGACTCCCATGTCCCCCTTTTAATCTGCAGAAGGTAATTTCTTGTTCGAGTTAATTCTGGGACAGGACACTAGTTTTCATTCAGAAATGTTTTTTTGATGCGATGAAGTCTTCTAAACCGGAGATAGTCAGTTTTTCGAAAGATCCGGAAGATCAGGGAATTGCGTGGAGACACGCTAAAAGTAGGTCGCACAAGTGATTCCGCAGATTGACGGAGGTACTGCGGAAAAGGGACATTTCTGGATGGAAATTAATGAAAGGAGACTAAAGATGAAGATTCTATCTTATGTGTTGGCTGTGATAGGGGTGTTTCTTTTTGTCTATGCCGAGATTTTCAGGTTTATAAGCGACCCCACGGTGTTTGGCAATATCTATCCTTTTGAAGCGGATACAGTGGTCCTGGGGGCAAACAGCATCTTTCTTATGGCCATCCTGGCCTATCTCTACAACAAAAAATAGTCGAGAATGCAGAGAGAAGCACTGATTGATTGATGCCCCAGCCTTTGGTCTTTTCACCCTTGAAGTCCCGTTCCCGGGGGTGAAGGAGGGGCAGTCTAGAACCCTGGGCAATACCAGAGTCGTGTCCTATTCTTTTGCCACGGTCAGGGCAATCTGCGTCATTTCTTCATCAGAAGCAACCGACACATTGGCTGTCCGGTCATCTTTCGTAAATACCATCATTTGTCGTTCCCCCATATCCATGGACATCTCTTTGGCCCAGCCCTTTTTCCGCATCTCATCCAGGTAGGCTTGTGATACTTCTGAAACACTATCCTTTGTTTCAAACATGAGATTGGTTGCCTGGGGGAGTTCCATAGCCATGTTTAGATCTGCTCCTCTATACAGGAAGATATCCTTTGGGAAATCAGCGGGAAGTTTGACAGCCTCTCCGGCAGTCATGGTCATTTCACCTTCTTCGGTCTTGAGCCGAAAACTATTTTCTTCAATATCAATTTCTGCATTTCCGCCTGTTTCTGATTCTAAGGCTTTTTCCATGATCTCTTCTCCAGCCTTTTCCCCACAGCCAAACACCACCATCATTGCAGCAAACATAATGAAATAACGCATAAGTCTTCTCCTTGTGAAATCATTGATGCTCAGTTATTGATTGACTCACCCATTTGTGAAGTGAGGATAATAAAGGTTGCCGGTATGTGTCAAGAGGGGATAGGATTCTGTGAATGCGTTTCATTCGACTCAAGAAATCTGGCCCTGTGGGCCAGGTCAGAGTTCATAGGCTTTGCCATATGGACGAAATAGTTCCCGCCACGATGTGGCGGGACGAGCCAATATTGATGCGTTCGTAAAAAGTCCGTTTTGCCCCGTTTTTGTCATTCCCGCGAAAGCGGGAATCCAGGTATTCTAAGATGTTATGGACTCCCGCTTTCGCGGGAGTGACGGGTTTATGACTTTTTACGGGTTCGTCAATATTAGGGATTTAAGGAAATTCTCGAAGATTCCAAAGGGCTCACGGGCGTAAACCCCAAATATTGGCTCGCTGTGGAGTCTGGTGGTATTTCTTTGTGAGATATGGCCTTGAAAAGACAGGCATGGCCTCCCCAAACGCCGGTTCTGTAAACTTCACCTCTCTGGCGTGAATCAAAGCCGGGCCCTCTGGACCCGGATTTTTACTCCGAATTCCGGCCCTGTACCCCAGCTAAATCTTATCCCAGATGTCCCAGAATTGAGTGAATGATTTATCCACACAACCCTCTTTTCGTATTTTGATTCCCGGCACTCTCAATCCCACCACAGCCAGGCTCATGGCAATCCGATGATCGTCATGAGGGTCCACCACGGTGCCGATCAGGGGGGTCCCCCCGTGGATGATCAGGCCGTCCGAAAGCTCTTCTATCCGCCCGCCCAGTCGATTCCATTCAGAGACAACTGCCCTTAATCGATCGCTTTCTTTGTGCCGAAGGTGGGTAACATTCCGAATGACGGTCTTTCCATCGGCAAATAGGGCCACCGCTGCCAATGTGGGCACCATGTCGGGCATGGTGCTCATATCCGCTTCGATCCCTGATAGCATTCCACCGTGGACCAACACGCGGTCTGTCTTTCTCTCAACATAGCATCCCATTTTGTCAAGGATATGGAGGAGTCTTATATCACCCTGACGGGTCTTATGGGAATAAATACTCTCCGTGACCGTCGTACCCCCGGTCACGGCTGCTGCGGCCCAAAAATAGGAGGCGCTTGAGGCATCCCCCTCCACGCTGAACTGACGAGGACTGTAACCTTGCCCTGAGGGGACCCTAAAATAGCTATATCCTTTGCGCTCAACCTGAACCCCAAACATTTCCATGACATCAAGGGTAAGATCCACATAGGGTGCGGAAACCAATGTTCCGGTGACCTCTATTTCAATGCCCTTATCCGAATAAGGGCCTGCCAAGAGAAGTGAAGAGACATATTGACTGCTTTTTTCTCCTCCAATCGCGACTCTACCCCCCCGAATGCCCCCTGCCTTGATCAATACGGGGGGAAACTTGTCTTGTTCCATACATGTGGCTTCCACCCCCAGGGTGTTCAAGGCCGCGACAAGATCACCGATCGGTCTCTTGTGCATGCGGGGAACACCGGTGAGTACAAACTCTCCATTGGCAAGGGCCACGGTGGAGAGGAGGAGACGATAAGAAGTCCCGGAATTGCCCAAGAAGATTTCTTTTCTGTCTAATGAATGGGGAAACTCGCCCCCTGTCCCGGAAATCGCCATATTTTCCCCATTGATGGATATTCCGGCGCCCAGTTCTTCCAGGGCGCTGATGGTATAGAGGGTGTCTTCACAGGAAAGAAAATTCTTGATATGGCTCTTGCCGCTCGCCAAGCCGGCGGCTATCACGGCCCGATGGGTAAGGCTTTTAGAGCCCGGTATGTTGACGACCGCGTCGATGGCTGATCTGGGTATGATCTCTTTCATTCCGTCTTCCTCAACGCTTCTTCCACAGCGCTGCTCATGGCTTCGACTGGGGCTTCAAGACCTGTCCATAGTCTGAACTGTTCAGCCCCTTGACGGATGAACATACCTAGCCCGTTGACCGTCACACATCCTCGGCCCCTGGCTATACTCAGAAGTTTCGTCTCAATGGGATTATAGACGATGTCCATGACAACCGTGCCTGGATTCAGTGCGTCCGAAGAGACAATGCTCTCTTTATCATGTGGATACATTCCTACAGAGGTCGTCTGAATAAGAAGGTCCACCTGAACGTCAGTTACTTTTTCCAAGGGGATAAAGGCGCATTCCAGGAAGTCCGCCAACTTTTCTCCACGCCCACGGGACCGGTTAGCTAAGGTCAGGTCTACACCGTGTTCCTTCAAAATATAACCTATGGCCCGTGCCGCCCCTCCGGCGCCAAGAATGAGACAGGTCTTGCCGAAAACCTCGGTCTTCTCTTCCAGGGCCTCTAGGGCGCCGAGTGCGTCAGTATTGTACCCTGCCAAGCGACCTTGATCATTGACGATAGTGTTAACGGCCCCTATGCGTTCTGCCAGATCATCCACTTGATCCAGCAAAGGAATCACGGAAGCCTTGTGGGGTATTGTGACACTCATGCCTTTGATGCCCAGCGCGCGCATACCCTTGAGGGCATCCTCCAGGCTCTTGGTTTCGAACGCCAGATAGATCGCGTTTAGCCCTTTTTTCAAAAAGGCCGCATTTTGCATGGTAGGGCTGAGAGAATGGGTCAGGGGATGGCCTA
>CAZCCX010000032.1:0-12717 GCA_964497115.1 uncultured Desulfobacteraceae bacterium | reverse complement strand
TTCCAGAAAAATGCAGCTTGAAAAAGTGGCAGAAGGTCTTACGGAAGATCATCCCGCAGACGAACAAAGGAAAAGAAAGTCGTCCCGTTTGAGCGGGTGAAGGACAGGCAACCTAAACACCTGACAAGGGTTATAAATGCTCTACAAACTCCTCTATTTATTTCAATCAGATATCTCGTGGCTGAATGTCTTTCGATACATCACATTCCGAACCATGCTCACGACCCTGACTTCCCTGATGCTCTTCTTTATCTTTGCTTCGTGGGCTATCAATAAGCTACGCTCTATGCAAATGGGACAGTACATACGCGATGACGGACCGCCCAATCACAAAGAAAAAGCCGGGACTCCCACCATGGGAGGTTGCATTATCCTTCCCGTTATTATGCTGTCCATACTCTTCTGGGCGGAACTGAAAAATATCTATGTCTGGCTGGTCATGTTGATCATCCTCGGTTTTGGGCTTGTAGGGTTTTTGGACGACTACCTGAAGAGTGTTCGGAAGGACAGTCACGGCCTGAGTGCAAAGGCCAAATTCTCCCTGCAGGTCCTTGTGGCACTGGTTGTGGCAATTGTCCTATACCTCTATCCCGGTTTCGATTCTTGCTTGAATGTCCCCTTTTTCAAAGCCTTCAACCCTGATCTGGGATGGTTGTATATTCCTTTGGCCGTATTTGTCATCGTCGGGGCTTCCAACGCAGTGAACCTCACCGATGGCCTGGACGGTTTGGCCATTGGACCCATCATCGTGGCCTTTATCAGCTACCTGGCTTTTGCCTATTTGGCAGGGCACATAACACTATCCTCATATTTGCAGATTCCTTATGTGGCAGGGACCGGAGAGCTTTCCGTGGTGTGCGGGGCCGTGTTTGGAGCCAGCCTCGGCTTCCTGTGGTACAACTCGCACCCTGCAGAACTCTTCATGGGAGATGTGGGATCCCTGCCCCTTGGAGCCATCTTGGGCACGGTGGCTGTGATGACGAAACAGGAGTTGGTCCTTATCCTTGTGGGAGGGATATTCGTCTTTGAGGCCTTATCGGTCATTCTTCAAGTGGCCTACTTCAAAATGACCGGAGGGCAAAGGATTTTCCGTATGGCCCCTATCCATCATCATTTCGAATTGCAGGGATGGGCTGAATCCAAGGTCACAGTTCGCTTTTGGATCATAGCGATTATACTGGCGCTCATATCCCTGAGTACGTTGAAATTGAGATGATGGGGGATGAGTGTAAACCAAGTGAAACTCGAAGTCACCGAACTTTTTGAGAAGAAAGTGCTAATTGTCGGTTTGGGAAAATCCGGGCTCTCTGCCGCCCGATGGTTAGCCGCACAAGGGGCGCTAGTAACGGTGAGTGAGCGAAAAGAGGCCCACACGCTTGAAGCGGCATTACGCCAAGAGACTCTGGAACTTGGGATAGAATTGGAGACAGGCCCGCATAGAGAAGAGACCTTTAGGGCGTCAGAGATGATCGTCGTCAGTCCTGGCGTTCCCATTGACCTAGGGCCTTTAGGAGCCGCCAAAGAAATGGGAATCCCGGTCATCGGTGAATTGGAATTGGCCAGCCGAGTGATTGATACGCCCATGGTCGCCGTAACCGGAACCAACGGGAAATCCACCGCCACGGCCCTTTTGAGTTATATGATCAAGAAGGCAGGGCGAAAAGTGTTTGTGGGGGGAAACATCGGAACGCCGCTTATGGATTATGCCGACAGCGATCAAAAGGCCGATTACGCCGTGGTGGAGGTGAGCAGTTTTCAACTGGATACCATGGAGACGTTTTGCCCCATGATTTCCCTTTTGCTCAATATCTCGCCGGACCATCTGGACAGGTATCCCGATTACGAGACCTATGTCCATTCCAAGCTTGGGATCTTCAGAAATCAAGGGCCTGGGCAGTACGCCATCATAAATGATGACGACAAGGTTTTGTCCCAATACAGCCCAGGCGGAGGGGTATCCGTACTGCGCTACGGTCGTGAAAAGGGAGAAGGGCGCCAGGCTTTTATCAGCGGCCCTACGCTCAAGGTTTGTCTGACAGAAGAAAAAGAGCATACATTCCATCTCGACACCTTCAAGTTGCCGGGGAAACACAACCAGGAGAATCTCATGGCTGTGGTCTTGGCGGGCAATGTCCTGGACATCCAGCCACAGATCATTCAGGAGACCATGGACCAGTTTCAAGGGTTGCCGGATCGCCTTGAGCATGTGGGGACCATCGGGGAAGTGGACTTTTACAATGACTCCAAGGCCACCAATATCGATGCGGCAGCAAAATCCATCACTAGCTTTGATAGGCCCGTCGTCCTCATAGTCGGTGGTCGTCATAAGGGTGCGGATTACTCTCCCCTCGTCAAGGCCGCTGTTGGAAAAGTGACTAAGGCCGTAATCCTAGGAGAAGCCAAGCCTCTTTTGGCAGATGCCTTTGATCCCCTCATTCCCTTTAGCTTGGCAGAGGATATGAGGGATGCGGTCTCTCAATCGTTCTTATCCTCCAACCCACAAGACGTGGTACTGCTGGCACCCGCGTGTTCCAGCTTTGACATGTTTTCGGATTTCGCCCACAGGGGAAGGGTTTTCAGAGAAGAAGTAAAAAGGCTTCGCCATGGCGATTAAGGAACAGACACATTTGGGATATGACTATTCTCTCCTCATTCCAACCCTTATATTACTGGGCTTGGGATTAGTGGCTATCTATAGTGCCAGTTCCGTTCTTGCGGCAGACAGACTGGGAGACAGTCATTACTACCTGAAAAGGCAGGGGCTGTTTTGTCTCATGGGTCTATGTCTGTTGATAACGGGAAAAAACATCCCCTACACACTCTACCGAAAACTCACCTATCCCCTCCTTTTCATTAGTTTGGCCCTCTTGGTCTTACTCGCGGTTCCGGGAGTGGGCGTAAAGGTCGGAGGGGCCACAAGATGGTTGCGCTTCGGCCCCATTTCATTTCAACCCTCGGAACTAGCCAAGTTGTCCCTGGCCATGTACCTGGCCTATTCCATGGCCAAGAAAGGACCCGACATGGCCTCTTTCTCAAAAGGGCTTTCTCCCCACTTGCTTGTGGCAGGAATGTTTATTGCACTCATTCTCCTTCAACCGGATCTCGGCACATCCGTAATCATAGGGGGTTGGGTCTTGATCCTTGTCTTTGTTGGAGGTGCGAAATTCCATCATCTCCTGAGCGTATTGCTCTTGTCCGCGCCTGTTCTCTTCTGGTTGGTTTGGCAGGCAGATTATCGCCTCAAGAGATGGTGGGCCTTTATCAACCCATGGGAAGATCCCCAGGGGCTCGGATTTCAAATTATTCACTCTTTTTTGGCCTTCGGCTCTGGTGGGATCTTCGGTGTAGGTTTGGGGAACAGCAAGCAAAAACTCTTCTATTTGCCTGAACCCCATACGGATTTCATTCTCTCTATCGTGGCCGAGGAACTGGGGTTGATGGGGTTTGCCACCGTCATCCTCCTTTTTTCCGTTTTGATTATTCGGGGGATCAAAATCGCTTTGAACGCCCCCGACCTCTATGGAAGCTATCTGGCCCTAGGAATTGTCACCTTTATTGGACTTCAAGTCATGATCAATGCGGGTGTGGTCATGGGTTTACTCCCCACCAAAGGGCTTGCGTTACCCCTGATCAGCTATGGAGGATCATCATTGGTTGTCAATCTTTTAGGCATCGGGATACTTCTCAGTATCTCGGCAAAGAAATAACAGGAACAGTGCAAGCTAGAAAAAGGTAGATTTTTTATGACTAAAAGTCGAGACGTTCGAACCACAAAATATGGAATATCTAATAATGACTATAATAGTATAACGCTTTCATTCGGGATTCCTTGTTCGGTATTCGACATTCAGAATATGCCAGTTTGCCCACACGCTAAATTTCTCCACCCGAAAGGCAGCTGTTTTGAACACGGCCAAGAATGAAATAAGGGTCATTATCGCGGGCGGCGGCACGGGAGGGCATCTCTTTCCCGGCATAGCCGTCGCAAAGGAGTTTGAAAAGAGATATAGCGCAGCAGACATTCGCTTTGTCATCGGCCGAAGAAAGATGGAATCAGAGATATTGTCCCGTTTGGGATACCCCCAAGAGATAATCCAGGTGAAAGGCATCAAAGGCCGTGGTTGGAGAGAGGGGTTCATGGTTCTATTTAGTTTGCCATACAGTCTGTTCCAGTCCTTCTCTATCCTCAAGAGATTCACACCCCATCTGGTTCTTGGCATGGGTGGTTACTCTGCAGGCCCGGTCTGTGTGGCGGCCAGAATCATGGGCATCCCCACGGCCATTCATGAGCAGAACTCTTTCCCCGGGCTGACCAATCGTCTTTTGGCAAGGGTTGTGGACAAGGTCTTCATCTCATGGGCAATCAGTGGAGAACATCTCTCGGGGCCAACGCCTCGTCTCACAGGGAATCCGGTTCGTGAAGAACTGGTGGCAGGAGCGGATGCCTATAAGAGGACAACCCTAGGGTTTACCGTCCTGGTTGTGGGAGGAAGCCTGGGGGCACGGGCCGTAAATAGAGCCTTTGCAGCCACATTGGAGATATTAAAAACAAAAGGTAAGATGCCCAACGTCATCCATCAAAGTGGTGAAACGGATTATGACCGAGTTGTTCAGGACTATGAAGAGAGAGGAATCAAGGGAGACATTGTGCCGTTCATTCAGGATATGGGAGCGGCCTATGGCCGGGCAGACCTGGTCGTCGGCAGGGCCGGAGCCACAACGGTCTCCGAGTTGGCTGCTCTTGGAAAACCCTCTATTCTAGTCCCCTACCCTTTTGCGGCCAACAGGCACCAGGAGATCAACGCCAAGATGTTGGCTCAGGAGGGAGGGGCTAGGATGATTCTGGAGAAAGATCTCAACGGGGAGGTCCTTTCCGGTCTCCTGATGAAATACATGGATGATGAAAGGGTATTGGAAGAAATGGGAAAGTGTGCGGCAAGAGTGGGCAGGCGTGATGCAGCCAAGGTAATTGTGGATCATTTGGAAAAAATGAGGTCGTGACTTGACACCTTACTTTAGGGTTTACGCCACGGACACGGACAACAAGCAACGAGTACTTTAGAACAATGACGACATTCGGCAAGGCCAAGCACATACACTTTGTTGGGATAGGGGGTATCGGCATGAGCGGTATTGCCGAGCTTCTGCTCAATCTTGGATACGAGGTCAGCGGATCCGACCTCCAGGATTCCCCCATAACCGCGCGGCTTGCCGATCTCGGAGGAAAAATATTTCATGGACACAAAAGGGAATACATAGGAGAAACGGACGTTGTGGTCTATTCCTCGGCCGTTGCCGTGGACAATCCTGAGGTCCTTGAGGCTGTGGACCGATACATCCCTGTCATCCCCAGGGCGGAGATGCTGGCAGAGTTGATGCGACTCAAATACGGCGTGGGTGTGGCCGGCGCACACGGCAAGACCACCACCACCTCTATGATCGCCTCCATTCTCACCAGCGGAAACCTGGATCCCACGGTGGTCATCGGTGGAAGGCTGGATATCTGGGGGGGCTCCAATGCCAAATTGGGCCAGGGCGATATTCTGGTGGCGGAGTCGGATGAGAGTGACGGCTCTTTCATCGCCCTGTCTCCCACCCTAGCGGTTGTCACCAATATGGACCATGAGCATGTAGACCATTACGGTGATATGGATGCTTTGCGAAAGACCTTCATCGAGTTCATCAATAAGATCCCCTTTTACGGGCTTGCCGTCATCTGCCTGGATAACAAAGAAATCCAGGGCATTATTCCTCATTTGAGAAAGCGCTATGTCACCTATGGTATGAATCCCCAGGCAGATTTACGAGCCCGGGATATTGAGAAAGGGGAATCAGAGGCACGATTTGAGGTGGTTTATCAGAATCAGTCCTTGGGCCGTGTTGTCGTCGGCATGCCCGGGATTCATAACGTCCACAATGCCCTGGCGGCCATAGCTGTGGCCCTGGAGCTCGATATCCCCATAAAAGCCATACAAGAGGGCCTTAAGACTTTGGGAGGCCTTGCAAGGCGCTTTCAACAGAAAGGAGAAGAGCAGGGCGTCATGCTGGTGGATGACTATGGCCATCATCCCACAGAGATCTCCGCCACTCTGGAAACGGCAAAGGACTGCTGGCCTGAAAGACGCCTCGTGGTGGTCTTTCAGCCCCACAGATATTCTCGAACAAAAGCGCTCTACGACCGATTCACCATGAGTTTTAATCAGGCCGACATCCTCATTCTGGCGCCCATATACTCCGCAGGAGAGCTTCCCATCGACGGTGTGGATGCGGATTGGCTTTGCCGAGGGATTAAAGAACATGGGCACCGGGAGGTGACCCTGTGTGACAGTAAGAATGAAGTCTTACAGACCCTTCTGGGTCTGACAAAACCGGGGGATCTGGTCCTGACCCTTGGCGCAGGGGACATATACCGAGTGGGAGAAGAGTTTCTAAAACGGCTTGAAAAGATACGGCCTTAGGATGGGGCTATGTCCATCGGGATCCATCGAAATGCTCAATACGATGATCGATAAAAGACACAAAAAAGCTCTCATGAAGATCGTTGGCAAGGGGGCTCGGTTCCATTGTCCCATGGCCCCGTACACCACATTTCGCATTGGGGGGGAAGCGGATGCCCTCTGCTTTGCAGAGAGTTTGGCAGAACTCCAACAACTGTTCTCTTACTTGATCCATGAGAGTATCCCCTTCTTGGTCGTAGGAAAAGGGAGCAATCTCCTCATAAGAAACGGAGGGTTTGAAGGGGTCTTGATCATCATGAGGGGGGCCCTCGCCACCATCGAACCCGACGAGGAGAATACCCCGGGAGTAACGGCCGGCGGCGGCCTCGGGCTCAGTGATCTGATTTCTTATTGCAGTCAAAGAGGATTAGGAGGATTGGAGTTTCTCGCGGGAATCCCCGGTACGGTGGGCGGGGCAGTAGCCATGAACGCAGGAGCCTTTGGAGAAGAGGTCGAAGGTGTGGTTGAGAACATCCAGGTGCTCACCCCTCAAGGAAGATTAACGACAAAGTGCCGCTCTGAACTTGCTTTTTCATATAGAAACCTGTCCCTTCCGGAAAAAAGTGTCGTGGTCAGGGCCTGTTTTCGATGTGGGCAAAAAAGTCGAGACATGGTTTCCGGGAAAGTGTCAGATTATCTAAAGAGGCGAAAGGCCACTCAGCCTCTAGAATACCCAAGTGCTGGTTCAGTCTTTAGGAATCCTCTGAATGATTACGCGGGAAGGCTTATTGAAGAGGCAGGGCTGAAGGGGAAAAAGGTGGGAGGGGCCATGATTTCACCGAAACACGCCAACTACATAGTCAACACAGGGGAAGCCAAAGCTGATGATGTGCTGACCCTTATGAGGCTCGCCAGACAAAAAGTCAAGGAAGATACAGGGATAGAGTTGGAAACGGAAATAAGAATCATAGGGGGCAAGAGAAAGAGTGCCTAGGGCGAAAAAAAAACCTGCTCTAAAAAGACAGGCCGTAAAGAGAAAGAAACGGAAAAAGCCTTCTCGTCTCTGGAAGCTCACCGTCTTACTCGGCACATCTACGCTAAAGCTGTCGTTCCTGTTGGTGGGGCTGACTGTTTTGAGTCTCTTGTTCCTATCTGTCTACCAATATCTGCTCACCTCACCATACATCAGACTTGAACAGGTTGTCATTGAAGGGGTGGGAAAAGAGTTGAAGCATGAATTGCGCAAGATGTCCCAGTTGACCACGGATACCAGTCTATTGGCCATACGCCTCAACGATGTGAAGAAGAAGTTGGAAAAGCATCCATGGATTCAAACGATCCATGTGGAAAGACGTTTCCCACACACATTGGTCATTCAGGCCAAGAAAGAAAAACCCCGGGCCATGGTTGTCACCGATGGGCTTCACTATATGAACCGATTGGGGAAGATATTTGAAAAGGTCGATCCAACCGGTGATGTGGATTTTCCCTTGATCACGGGGATTTCCATGACAGTAGAAGAGATGGAAGAACAACTGCAACTGGCAGCCCATATCCTGAGGGAGCTTGAAGGGGAAAAAGAGGCATGGTCCCTTGAAGAGCTGTCCGAAATCCATCTTGAGAAAGAAGGACATGCATCTCTCTATTTCCGTTCACTTCCGGCGGCCATTGCCCTGGATGGAACTCAAATGGAAAAGAAGATGGACGATCTGAAGCGGCTAGTCCAGCATCTGGAGAAGACAGGGCAAATCCGAATGGTCAAGCGAATCAATTTGGATTACACGAATGGGGGTGTTGTTTCATTGAAACTATGAAATTACGTTCAAAAGTGTTATTTCGCGACGTAGCGAAGCCGCTCTTTATGGGAAGGAGATAGGATTGTGGCTGGAGAAATTATCGTAGGCTTAGACATTGGAACCACAAAGATCTGTGCAGTGGTGGGGGAGGTGCATCCGGATGGAATAGAGATCGCGGGTATCGGTTCTCACCCCTCAGAGGGCCTTAGGAAGGGTGTGGTGATTAACATCGAAAAGACCGTCAATTCCATCAAAGAGGCCATTGAAGAAGCCGAGACCATGGCAGGTTGTGAGATAAGCTCTGTCTACGCCGGCATCGCCGGTGGACATATCAAAGGATTCAACAGCCACGGCGTCATCGCCCTTAAGGAAAGGGAGGTAACAAAAAATGATACAGACAGAGTAATTGAGGCCGCCAGTGCGGTGGCCATTCCCATGGACCGAGAAGTAATCCATATCCTGACACAGGAGTACATCATTGATGAGCAAGATGGAATTACTGATCCTCTTGGGATGTCCGGTGTTCGCATGGAGGCCAAGGTTCATATTGTTACCGGTGCCGTAACTTCTGCCCAGAATATTATCAAGTGCGCCAACAGGGCCGGACTGGATGTCTGTGACATTGTGCTCGAATCACTGGCATCCAGTGAGGCGGTGCTATCCGAAGAAGAGCGCAACTTAGGGGTAGCATTGATCGATTTCGGCGGAGGAACCACGGATATGGCCGTCTTTTCCAGGGGTTCCATTAAACATACATCTGTCCTGACCCTTGGCGGTGATAATCTCACCTATGATGTTGCCATAGGCCTCAGGACACCAAGAATGGAGGCGGAAAAAACAAAGATCAAATACGGGTGTGCTCTCTCCTCCTTAATCGGGAAGGATGAAACCATTGAGGTCCCCGGCGTGGGGGGAAGAAAGCCTAGAATCCTGTCAAGGCAAATTCTAGGAGAGATCATAGAACCCCGGGTTGAGGAGATTTTCACACTCATTCACAACGATCTGCATCGATCCGGATATGAGAATCTAATCAATTCCGGTGTGGTGATCACCGGGGGATCAGCGGAACTCTTCGGAGTAACGGAGATGGCGGAACAGGTATTTAATGTGCCCTCACGCATAGGCTATCCAGAGGGAATCAAAGGGCTTGTGGAGGTAGTGAACAAACCCATGTATGCAACAGCGGTAGGCCTTGTCCTATATGGGGCAAAAAGGACCAAAGGAGGAAAGAAATTTAGGATAAGGGATACGAATATCTTTGGTCGAGTGACAGAGCGAATGAAAAAATGGTTTAGAGAAGTTGTCTAATATAATATCTATGGGGAACATAAATGAGGAGGGACATCCATGAAATTTGAATTCGTAGAGGAGAAGAGGAACACGTACAACGCCAGAATAAAGGTCATTGGTGTTGGCGGAGCCGGTGGAAACGCCATAAACGACATGATTGCGGCCAAGCTCAAAGGGGTGGAGTTTGTGGCTGCCAACACGGACAGCCAAAACCTTGAGTGCTCGGCCTGCCCCCATAAGATCCAGCTTGGCCCGTCGGTCACCAGGGGCCTCGGGGCAGGTGCTGATCCTGAGCTTGGTCGCAAATCAGCCGAAGAATGCGTGGATGAAATCAAGGACGCCATCGGCGCGTGTGACATGGTTTTCATTACGGCGGGTATGGGAGGAGGGACAGGGACCGGCGCAGCCCCCGTCGTTGCCCATGAAGCTCGAGAAGCCGGTGCCCTGACCGTTGCCGTCGTGACAAAGCCCTTCCAGTTTGAGGGGGAACGAAGGATGCAAAGGGCGCTGGAAGGCATACGGGAGCTGAAAAAAGAGGTCGATACGGTGATTATCATCCCCAATGAACGCCTCAAGGCCATCGGGGATAAGGCCACGCCTTTTAAAGAACTCATTGTCCGTGCTGATGAAGTCCTTCTTCATGCCGTCCAGGGAATCTCTGACCTTATTCTCAGCAGCGGATTCATTAATCTCGATTTTGCAGATGTCAAAAGGATCATGGAACAAATGGGAACGGCTATCATGGGGACCGGAAAGGCCAGCGGAGAGAACAGGGCTTCTGAAGCGGCCCAAAAGGCCATTAACAGTCCGCTCCTTGAAGATATCTCCATCAGTGGCGCAAGAGGCCTCCTGATGAATATAACGGGCCCTTCGGACATGACCATGGAAGAGATCGATGAAGCTTCCAGCTATATCAAGCAGGAGGTAGACGAAGAGGCCGAAATATTCTGGGGCGTGGTTTTCGATGACACCATGAAAGAAGAAGTCCAAATCACGGTCATCGCCACGGGAATCGAAAAAAACCGATACGATAAGGTGACCAGACTTCGCGATGTCACAGCTGAGGAAGCAGTGGACGCGTGGACGGTGAAAAGGAACGGCATAGTCTTAGATACGCCGACCTTCCAGAGAACGGAGGAGTTGCCTGGCTTAGAGGAGATGGACGAGGAAGGCTCCAGAAAAAAGGGCTTTCTCAAACGAGCCTTTTCCAAAGACAACCTGGATTATCCCACCTTTCTCAGGGCCAAGGCCGATTGATCGAGAAGTCAGGGATGCATAAACAGACGTAATGCGTCCCTGTTCAGTGGAGCTGATTGCGTGTCGAACAAAATCATTTCCCTTTACCGCGCCAGATTGGCCAGAGAAAAGGGAACAGTGAGAAAAGATTGGGGCGGCAAGATATCCGTTGCCCTGGTCTATCCCAATCACTACCATATCGGCATGTCCAACCTGGGGTTCCAGATTGTATATGATCTGTTAAATAGGAAAGAAAGAGTTGTTGCTGAGCGTGTTTTCTTGCCCGAAGACCAAGAGATGTCCCTCTATCTGGAATCAGGAAAACCCCTTCTTTCTCTGGAATCCCAGACCCCACTCCAAAAATTCGACCTGGTGGCCTTTTCCCTCTCTTTTGAGAATGACTATCCCAACATTCTGAAAATCCTGCAGCTGGGCAAGATTCCTTTACGCTCGGAAGAAAGGAATCATTTCCATCCTATTGTCATGGCCGGCGGGGTGACCACTTTTATGAATCCCGAACCCTTGGCTGATTTCTTTGACCTTTTCCTGTTGGGGGAGGCCGAAACGAGTCTCGACTCCTTCATCACCCTGTTTGCAGAGATCAGCCGCACCTCTGAAAGTAGGCAAGAGATATTAAGAACACTTGCTCGAAACACTGATCATGTTTACGTCCCTTCTCTCTATCATGTGGAATATTGTCGCGATGGAACCATCCAAGCCATGGAACCCATTGATACCGGCATCCCTCAAAAGATAAAAGTGGCACATGAGGATCATATTAATGCCTCTGTTGCCGTTTCCACCATTCTAACGCCGGAAACGGAGTTCAATGACAAGGTCCTCGTAGAATTGGGGAGAGGTTGTGGACACTCCTGCCGTTTTTGTGCTGCCGGTTACGTCTACAGACCTCCAAGGATTCGGGACGAATCCCTGTTACTCTCTTGTTTAGAGGGTGTCATGGAAAAGCATAAACGTTTGGGCCTGCTCAGTGCTTGCGTATCAGATACACCGGGGATAGAGCACATGACAGGGCTTATCGTAGACAAAGGGGGACGTTTTTCTGTCTCCTCTTTGCGGGCCGACACCTTGACGGAAAAGATGCTTGAAGACCTTAAGAGGGTAGGGCAAAGGAGTGTGGCCATTGCCCCAGAGGCGGGCTCTGAGAGGCTCCGAAGGGTCGTGAACAAACATCTGACACGAGATCAGATCAGCGGTGCAATCCGGCTCATAGGCCAAAAGGGCAAATTCGGCGTCAGGCTCTATTTCTTGATCGGTTTGCCCACGGAGAATCATGAAGATGTGACCGAGATCGTGAAATTAGTCAAACACATCAAACACCATCTCATCAAAGAATCAAAATCACGTGGAGAGATAGGGCAGATCAAATTGAGCCTGAATTGCTTTATTCCCAAGCCCTTTACACCCTTTCAATGGTTTCCCATGGAGGACGTTTCCACCCTAAAAGAGAGGCAGAAGTGGTTGAAAAAGGCCCTGGGTAAAGAAGGCGGGGTTAAGGTCAGTTTTGACGTGCCCAAATGGGCCTATCTTCAGACCCTCTTGTCCGTGGGAGATAGGAGGGTGGGTTCCTTTCTTCTCTTATCCCATCAACTGAATGGGGATTGGACCCGGGCTTATCGCTTATCTGAACTCAACTCAGATTTCTTTGTTTACCGACCCAAGGCGCTTGATGAAATCCTGCCTTGGGATTTTGTGGATCACGGCATCTTCAAAGAGTATCTGATCAAAGAATACAGACTGGCTCTAAAGGAGCAGGAGTCTGAGGTCTGTCAGGTGGGAGCATGCGATCGATGCGGCGTTTGCAGCCCTCGACCATCGATGAACGGTGGCCCTCTGACACCATAGCACCCATCACTCCAACTTCCCGGTAAGAATCCAGATCCTGATTGAAAATGCACAGCGAGCGCATTCCCCGTAGCTTGCTGCGGGGTTAGCGAGCG
>CAZCCX010000031.1:0-13593 GCA_964497115.1 uncultured Desulfobacteraceae bacterium | reverse complement strand
CTGGTCAAGGGTTCGCGGTAGTTTACTACAGCTTCACCCTTGACGCCGCGGATCTACAGCATCCTCAACTTTTGCAACGTTAGGGTTTACCTTTTAGCCACATAAAAAACAAGACAAGGGCTCGATATGAACACAGCACTGGAAAGACTAACCCGTGCGGAAAAAGGGATTTGTCAGGCGTTCCCTGCCTATAGTGGATGCCGGACCGTGCCCTGGATAGACACGAATATCGTCCCCAAGTGGAAATATCTTTTTGATGACGCCTTGGATGAGTTGATGATGGTTCCCCCCTGGGAAGTCCGTTCTCCCGATTGAACCGGCAAAGAGCGTATCCCCGGTGAAGACGGCACCGGGCGCAGAAAGGCACATCCCTCCCGGAGAGTGCCCGGGGGTGTGGATAGCCGTAATGGTATAGGAGCCCACCTCTACCTTCTCTCCTTCACGGAGGTCACCGTCCGCAGGGAACCCAAGACCCGGTGCATCCAGGGAATGAATGAGCACCGGCGCCTTTGTGATTCTCTTGAGTTCCGATGCAGCCCCTACATGATCAACATGTCCGTGGGTGATGAGGATGTGGAGGATCCGCAGTCCGTTCCTGGATATCTCATTCACGATTCGGAAAGCCTCATCTCCAGGGTCAATGACCACCCCCACCTTGGTCTTGTCGCATCCCAAGATATAACAGTTGGATTGATAGGGCCCTACGACCAGTTTTCTCAACATGGGCTATAACTCCCAAGACTCTTTTCATTCTGATCATTTCATAGTAGAGATAATAAGCGATAACCCGTTAAAGTCAAGCAGAGGGCAGGCCGAAGAGCAAAGGTGGAAAGCATTGGGTCATGATTCATTGACCTTCAGCCTTCAAACATCAACCTAAAGGCCTTGAAAAGCAATGTTCTCAGCAAGAGAAATATTCCATCTGGCTATTCAGATTGAAAAGAACGGAGAGAAATTCTTTCGCGAGGCTCTGGAAAAGATCTCAAGTCCGCTTTTGAGAGAGCTGATCGTCTGGATAGCTGATCAAGAATTGGAGCACCAGGAATGGTTTTCTAAGAGAATGGCGGCTCTGGAGGACAAAGTCGATGATTTAGATCTGGAAGAGACAGGCAATGCTGTTTTGAATAATATACTCGGGGACCAGACCTTTTCTTTGAAAGAGGCAGATCTTTCCAGGATGGATAATTTAGAAGACCTTCTTCGACTGGCTATTGAATTCGAGAATGACTCGATCCTTTTTTATGAGATGATTGGGTCTTTAGTTGATGATGAAGAGACTTCAAAGAAACTCCAAGAGATCATCAAGGAGGAGAGGCACCACATTGAGCTTTTGCAGGATTTTGAAGATAAAGAGGATGGAGGGAAAGGAGGTTGAACCGTGTTTACGAAGAGACAGACGGAGAAATACTGTGATGTCCTGCTTTGGGCGCTTAAGGCCGCCCGAAAAGAAAGCTTCAAGAAGAACGACATGGTGATGATCCTTTATGATCTTGCGGGCATAGAGATGACCGAAATCCTTCAGGCGAAACTCCTTGATATGGGAGTGAATCCGATTCCGCGTATGGGATTGACCTCGGTCATGGAAAAGAATTTTTTTGAAAAGGCCAATTCCCGGCAACTGATCTTCCAGACTCCCGGCGTAAAGGAACTCTATAAGTGTTTGAGCGGGAGTATCCATATTTACGCGCCGGAATCTCTCACTCACTTGAGTCAAATCGACCCGAAAAAGATCGGTAAGGTGGCTATTGCGAGAAAACCCTTACGGGAGATTCTGGACAAGAGGGAAGAGCAGGGCAAATACAGCTGGACCCTTTGTATGGTCCCCACACGTGAATTGGCAAAAAGGGCCAAGCTTTCCGTGGATCAATACATTGAGCAGGTTGCAAAGGCCTGTAACCTGGACAAGAGGGACCCGGTTAAGGCGTGGCAGGACACCTATGACAATGTGGCGGCCATAAAGAAATGGATCAATGGCCTGGACGTCAGGTATTATCATATTCAATCAGCGCATGTGAATCTCAAGGTCACGCCCGGAAAAAAGAGGAGATGGATCGGACTTTCCGGACACAATATTCCGAGTTTTGAGATCTTTCTCTCGCCGGACTGGAGAGGGACGGAGGGGATCTACTTTGCTGACCAGCCCTCGTTTCGAAGCGGGAACAGGGTGGAAGGTATCCGGCTTGAATTCAAGAAAGGCCGTTTGATCAAAATAGACGCAAAAAGAGGTCGAGACTTTGTGGTCAAGCAATTATCCATGGATAAAGGGGCCGGAAGGTTGGGGGAGTTTTCATTGACGGATAAGAGATTCTCCAGAATTGATCGGTTTATGGCCAATACGCTCTTTGACGAAAACTTTGGGGGACGTTACGGTAATTGCCATGTGGCCCTAGGTGCATCATATTCGGATTCATATGATGGGGACCCTTCCAGGCTTACCAAAGAGAGAAAGAAGAGGCTCGGGTTCAACGACTCGGCTCTTCATTGGGATATCGTGAACACGGAGAAGAAGAAAGTTGTCGCCCACCTCGCTTCAGGGGAAGAGATCACGATCTATGAGGATGGGATGTTTAGATACAAAATGCCTAAAACGAACTGAAATGTGAGAAAGGCACAAGGCACAAGGAGAAGGGCAAAGAGCAGAGCGCATAGGGCATAGGGCGAAAGAAAACTGGATTAAGGGATTACAGGATTATAGGGCTATGGGTGCAAAGACTCTCTCCCGATAACAAATGATGGATGATCAATGACCAGTGATAAATGTAAAATCCGCTTGGGTGGAACGGCCAGGAGCCTTGAACACGTAGAGTTACTCCACAGTATGGGCCTACAATTTGCTGAAATCACCATCGCCAACCCGTCAGCGTTCTCAAGTGTCGTCCCTGAGTATAAGAACCTGAAGGAGAGGTTGGGCATCTCTTACGTCTGTCATGGGCCAAGAGAAGGGGATCCTAATGATCTGCGGCAGCTGGAGAACGACTATTTGCCCAAAGTGCTTGGAATCTTGCCTCTGATAACCGAGTTGGAGATACCCCATTTGACCCTTCACCTCTGGCTGGATCCCCGATTTGTCAAGGAGGAATCCATCACCTTCAAGGTCGATTTGATCGGGAGGATTATCCGTGAGGCGACAGGCAGGGGGGTCCTTATCTGTCTGGAAAACTTGAGTGAGACCGCCTCTCATTTGTCTGCTGCCTTCGATGTCTTGCCGTCACTTCACCTAACCCTTGACCTGGGACACGCCCAACTCCTGACAGAGGTCAATACGAGTTATGAGATCATAGAGCGATACCCGGAAAGGATAGGGCACGTTCATTTGCATGATAACCGGGGCGGCCATTCAGCCATGGATGATTCGCACCTCCCCCCCGGGGAAGGCATTATCGATTTTGAAAAGATCTTTGGGAAACTCAGGGAAATAGACTATGACCGCACCATCAGCCTTGAACTGAAGCCTCATGAGATCAAGAGATGCCTCAGGGATGTGAAGGCGCTGCTTGCCAGAAGCGGACTGTGAAGGGGGGGCAGGAAGGGATAGACTTACATTTGTTAGAACACACCTTTGTACATATCCAGAAGATCGGTCTAAAGACTGAGAAAAGACTGTGGGATCGTGGCGTCCACACGTGGCGTCACTTCCTGGATCACCACCGGACCATCTTCTCTCCGGCGAGGGATGCGTTTATTCGGGAAGAATTGGAGTCGTCCATTGCACATCTTGCAGATATCCGATACTTCAGTGAAAGACTGCCTTCGTCGGAGATGTGGAGGGTCTTTGAGACCTTTAAAGATAGGGCTGTCTATCTGGATATCGAAACCAGCGGTCTTTATCAGGATGTTGATGAAATAACGGTGATCGGCCTTTATGACGGACGGACTGTTCAGAGCTTTGTCAAGGGGAAAAACCTGGAAGAATTTGAAATTGCCATCGCGTCATATGATCTTGCTATTACCTTTAACGGAAGCAGATTCGATCTTCCATTTATCCGGCGTTGGTTCAAACATATTGCACTCCCCCCTGCCCACATTGATCTCTGTTTCTTCTTGCGAAAACTGGGGTACAAAGGAGGGCTTAAAAGCATTGAGAAACAGGTTGGTTTGGCGCGCGAGGAAGAAGTGGAAGGGCTGGGCGGATTTGAAGCCGTGTTACTGTGGCAGGCCTACCAGCAGGGTGATCAGGATGCATTGGATCGCCTGGTCCGGTACAATACGGCTGATATCGTCAACCTCGAACCTCTCATGAAAATGGGTTTTGAAGAGATGAAGAGTAGACTGACAGGCAGGACTGCTGAAGGCTGAAGAGCAAAGGGTTCCTTTTAGGGACAAACCATTCGCCATGAATCGAGTCATTCTTCATATTGACATGGACGCATTTTACGCGTCTGTTGAGGAGGCGGATCATCCTGCACTCAAAGGAAAACCGGTGATTGTGGGGGGACCCTCCAACAGGGGTGTTGTCTGTGCCGCAAGCTATGAAGCCAGAAAGTTCGGCGTCCGTTCGGCCATGCCCATGTTCCAGGCCAAACAGAAATGCCCGAACGGCATTTATCTGCCGGTCAGAATGGTGCGTTACCAGGAAGTCTCCAAACAGGTTATGGACATGTTGGCGGAGTTTTCCCCCTTGGTTGAACAGGTCTCCGTGGATGAGGCCTATATGGATATCTCAGGGATAGACAGGGTGTCGGGGTCGCCAACGAAGACGGGTCTTCAGATAAAACAGAGTATCAGGGAGGCCACGTCGTTGACCTGTTCTATTGGCATTGCCCCGAACAAGTTTCTGGCCAAGATTGCCTCGGACCTGGAAAAACCCGATGGCTTGACCCTCATTGAACCCAAGGAAGTCTTGCCATTCATTGCGACCCTTCCCATCAGAAGGGTTCCAGGCGTTGGTGAAAAAACGGTGGGTAGACTTGGAGAGCTAGGTATCCATATGCTGGGTGATGTTCAAAAAATAGAAGAAAGCTTACTCCTTGAAAGGACAGGGAAATTTGGCAGAAGATTATTGGATTTGTCCAAAGGAATTGATGAATCACCCGTCGTCCCATATTCGGAAACCAAATCTATCAGCAGTGAAGAGACCCTTGCCAAGGATACGGATGACATGGATGTCCTGAAAAAAGTCCTTCTCATGCAGTCTGAAATGGTCGGGAGAAGGGCCAGAGCAAAAGGACTCATGGGGACAACCGTGACTTTGAAGTTGAAGAGAGCAGACTTCAGGCAAATGACGAGGAGTGTCACGATTGAAGAACCTACCAGCTCTTCAAACGCAATCTACGAACAAATAATCAAGCTTTTGGAACGAGTCAAGGTTTCGAAATTTCGCTTGGTCGGCGTGGGGCTGTCAAACCTTGTGTCAACCGAAGAGTCTATTAAACAGTTGAATTTGTTTCAGGGAGTTGACGCGACAAAGAAACCATGGGCAGAGGCCGAAAAGGCCATGGATGCCATAAAGGAAAGGTTTGGCGGAGACGCTATCAAGCGAGGCGGTCTATTAGAAGACCCGGAAATTGAATAGCGATCTCCGGGTTGTGTTAGTCGTTTGATTAAAAGTGAAGGTGTCGACGAGTGTTTATCATAAAGATTAGGCTGTTAGATTGACTTTTTCGACAAATGAAGGCCTTCGCGTTATTCATAATTTAATCTCGATAATATCAATGTAAAGACCTTTCCATTCGATTCAAGAAACCTGGCCCTCCGGGACCGTCGAAGATTCCAAAGGCCTCACGGGCGTAAATCCCAAATATTGGCTCGCTGTGAAGTCCGGTGGTATCTTTTTGTGAGATATGGCCTTGAAAAGACAGGCATGACCTTCCCAAACGCCGGTTCGGTATGCTTCCCCCCTCCGGGGTGAACCAAAGCCGGGCCATCCCTTCGGTCTGAGCTCGGGGTCGAAGGCCGGGCCCGGATTTTTACCGGATGAGCCCCTGAAGTGTAAGACCGAAAATAGACGGCGAGTCAATTTATTATGTCTGATCTTGCTTTTTCCGGCAGCTGTGGTAAACATAGCTGCGGAAACTGTAGGTGTGAATCAGATCTTACCCTAACGTTGCAAAAGCTGAGGATGCTGCAGATTTATTATTGCTTTCTAGAACAACTTGTCATGTTTTTTATGCAACGATAGGATCTAGATCCTTTAAGGAGGTTATGACGCGTGAAGAAGGTGGCAATTGTTGGAGCAGGTAACATGGGGAGCGGAATCGTCCAAAAGACGGCCCAGGAAGGGCTTTCTGTGACTATGATCGACATTGGTAACAAAAATGTCGAACTGGGGATAAGCAGGATCCGCTCGACCCTTCAGGAGGCAGTGGAGAGGAAGATTCTTGAGCCGGGGCAGGTGGAGGAGATTATGAGGCGTATACAGGGAACCACAGATCTGTCTGACGCCAGAGACTGTGACCTGGTCATTGAATCTGTCTTTGAGAATATTCAACTGAAAAAGGATATCTTTGAGGAACTGGACGCGGTATGTGATGAAAAAACCGTTCTGGCGACGAATACATCATCCTTCTCCATAAGCGAAATTGCCAAAGCAACCAAACGTCGAGACCGATTCATTGGGCTTCATTTCTTTTACCACCCGGCAAAGAACCGTCTGCTGGAAATCATCCCGGGAGTGCTTACGTCATCCGAGACCATTTCAGTGGCAAAGACCTATTCCAAACTCGCCGGCAAAACCGATATCCTGGTCAAAGACTCCCCCGGTTTTGCAGTGAACCGGTTCTTTGTCCCGTGGGCGAACGAAGCAACACGCCTCCTGGAGGAAGGTGTCGCTAATATTCCTACCATTGAAAAGGCTGCAATGGATCTTCTCGGAATAGGCATGGGCCCCTTCAGGCTCATGAATGCGACAGGCGTCCCAATTACCTATCATGCACAGACCACTTTGTTTGAAAACCTGGGGGTTTTTTACAGGCCATCGAAGAGGCTTGAGGCCCAGGTCGAATCAAAGGAGCCATGGCCCATAGAAGGAGAGGTGGAGGAGGACAAAATCGGTGTTGTCTGGGATAGACTCCTCGGAGTGATTTTCTTTACAGCCACGTCACTGCTTGATGAAAGGGTGACTGACATCATTGGCGCCGATGTGGGAGCCAAAGTGGGCCTTCGCTGGCAAAAGGGGCCTTTTGAAATGATCAACCAGGTCGGTATCTCCAAGGCCCATACCCTTGTGGAAAATCTCCTAAGTCCCTGGCAGGATGTGGATTTCCCGGGAGTATTAGAGAACCAGAGCACAAGCAGGAAGCCATGGGATATCCGCTATGTCAGCTATTCCAGGGACGGAGAGTTGGGGAGGATATCTATCTCGAGGCCCGACACCCTTAATGCCCTTAACCAGGAGGTCCTAAGCCAACTGGACGATGCCTTTGAAGAGGCGGAATCAGACCCCCGAACCAAGGCAATCATCGTGGAGGCCACGGGTAAGGCCTTCGTGGCAGGGGCGGATATCAAGTTTTTCGTAGACTGTATTTTAGAAAACCGACTCTTTGATAGCTACAATTTTGCGTCCTATGGGCATGATGTCATGAATCGCATCGATGACTGTAGAAAACTGGTCATCGCAAAAGTTGAGGGCGTGGCTCTGGGCAGCGGGTTTGAGCTGGCTCTGGCCGCGGACGTGATCTTTGCCACACCTAAATCAGCCATGGGATTTCCTGAGACGGGTATAGGTATATACCCCGGTCTGGGAGGAACACAGAGGACGAGCCGGATCGTGGGTAAAGAATTGGCCAAATACCTCGTGTTCACAGGGCGGGTGTTATCCGCGGAGGACGCCCGGACCATAGGTGTGGTGGACTATATTGCGGAACCCAACGAGATTGACAGAAAGATTCACGCCATGGTTGACCTGTGGGAGTCTTCTTCTCGAAAAGGGAGAGGCTCTGCAGACCTCCCTGAAGATTGGGAACAAATCCAAGGGCTATTTGCAGACGAACATATCGAAGACTGGCTGAGCGGGAAATACCTTGAAGACGATGATCCCCTCGTCTCCAAAATCGCCAAGACCGTGGCGAGAAAGGCGCCCCTTGCCCTGAAATATGCAAACCAGATCATGGATAGGGGCTTTAAGAAAACCTTGAAAGAAGGGCTGAAAGAGGAACTGGCCCATCTGAATGAGATTTTTTCCACCAAAGACGCTTTTATAGGACTAACCAACGTCGGCAAGAGGGATATCAATTACGAGGGCAAATAGATCAGTTTGGCGATCCGATTGTGTCCTTCTGCGTAAATGGTTCTTCGACGTTGTGTCAAAGATTTTGGTCTTGAGAGTCCGAATGACTCGGCTTTGCCTGGAGTCCATATCTGTTTGCCCACCCCACCGCCAATCCTGTTTTGCCACAGTCTACGGAACAACAGATTCTGAGACGATGAATACTTGACTTGAGAAAAAATGTGTTTAAGTTGCAGGATGAGTTGTGAATGCTAAGTGTTATATTAGGTTGGAAACACAAGTGTATGATTTTCCGTATCTTCCGTTTTGTGGCGGGGGCGATAAAAAGGAGAATCTTACTCAATTAAATCAAATCGGCTTTTTCGGAACGGAGATGATGTGGAATGGCAAAGAAGAGTACCTATAAATTCAAGACCGAAGTCCAGCAAATCCTCAACCTGATCATCAATTCCCTCTATTCAAACCAGGAAGTATTTCTGAGGGAGATCATATCAAACGCCTCAGACGCCATCGACAGGCTGCGATTCAAGGCCCAAATCGACTCGTCTCTGCTGAGAGATGATCCTGAATTCAAAATCAAAGTCACGGCTGACAAGAAAAGACATATTCTCCAGGTCTCGGACAATGGAATCGGTATGACCCGGGAAGAACTTGTGAAGAATATCGGCACCATTGCCCACAGCGGGACGGAGGAGTTCGTTAAGGCCCTAGAGAAGAGCAAGGGAGTGGCCACACCAGAGCTGATAGGACAGTTTGGGGTCGGTTTCTACAGCGCGTTTATGGTGGCTGAGGAGATCACCATCATCACCAAGGCAGCGGGCTCCGAGACAGCCCACCTTTGGCAATCAAGGGGGGACGGGGCCTATTTCATTCAGGAAACGGAAAAGATATCCAGGGGAACGGACATCATTCTCAAGCTCAAGGATCAGGGAGATGATGGCGAGGATTATGCGGACGAATGGAGAATACGTTCTATTGTCAAGAAACACTCGGATTTTATCAGCTATCCCATTTGCATGGATGTTGAGAAGACCGAACCCGTCAAGGATGAGGAAGACAAAGATTTGGAGATACTGGATAAAGACGGGAAGAAGATGCCAAAAACGGGAAAAAGGGTGGTTGAAGAGACTCTGAACTCCATGAAGGCCATTTGGACCAGGCCGAAAGATGAAGTGAGCGATGAGGAATACAATGAATTCTACAAACACCTGACCCATGATTTCGTGGATCCCATGGAAAGGCTCCATATTAAACTTGAAGGTGCCATGGAGTATTATGCCTTGCTCTATGTCCCCTCGAAGTCGCCATTTGGCTTTCTCAGCAGGGAAAAGAAACACGGCATCGAGCTTTACAGTAAACGGGTCTTCATCATGCATGAATGCGAGGACTTGATGCCGGAGTATTTGCGATTTGTCAAAGGGGTTGTGGATTCCTCTGACCTGGATCTTAATGTCAGTAGAGAGATTCTACAGCAGAATCAGATTGTAAAGAATATTCAAAAGAATCTTGTTCTGAAGACACTCGATCTGCTTGGCAACATGGACAAGGAGAAATATGAGACGTTTTATGAAAACTTTGGGGCCACACTCAAGGAAGGCGTTCACACCGACTGGAGCAATAAGGAAAAAATAGCGGATCTCTTGCGGTACAAGACCACAAAATCAGACTGAAAGATGATTTCCTTAGAGGAATATGTCAAGAATATGAAGCCGGATCAGAGAGAGATCTATTATCTGATCGGTGAAAAGGCCTCCACGTTGATGAACAGTCCGGCACTCGAGCAATTGAAAGAGAAAGAATATGAAGTCCTGTTGATGACGGACTTTGCCGATGAGTGGGTCGTCCAGTCGTTGCCCGAGTATAAACAAAAGAAACTCAGGAGCGCCGAGAAAGGGGACCTGGATTTTCAAAAGATCGACGAAGACAAGAAGAAGTCCCTGGCTAGTCTTTTTGAACACATCAAAACGCTTTTGGAGGAGAAAGTAAAGGATGTCAAACCATCAACACGCCTGAAGGATTCAGTGGCCTGCCTGGCTGGTGATTCCTATGACATGGGTTCATATATGGAGAAGATCCTCAAGGCAACAGGCCAGGATTCGGGAAATTCAAAGAGAATTTTGGAAATCAATATGGGCCACCCGGTGGTGGAGAAACTGAATGCCATGTTTGGGGAGAATCAGGAAGATCAGCGTATCGACGATTATATCAGGCTGATCTACGATATGGCCGTGATTAGCGAAGGTGGAAAGATCGACGATCCCGGAAGCTTCAGTAAGTTGGTGGGGCATATGATGGCCGGTTCTCTGGAGTGAGGAGAATCAGACAACAGGGTCCGAACCTTTCCGGGCGCATTTCTGGCTCATCAGGTAAATGAGTACGCAATGATATGATGTTACACCTCAGTTGTACAGCGAGCGAATGGTGATGAAATCTTTTCTTCGATTCCGAGTCTCCCGGCCTGGTCATTTCAAACAGTTACGGACGGGTGATGCCTCCCCCCTCCGCTGTTCTTCCCGCTTCTCTGAAGCGGGAAGCCAGGGGGTCCCCCATTCCGTAACTGTTTGAAATAACGTAGGCCTCCCGACAGTCACCCCGAAAAGACCTCATCACCATTCTCTTCGTGTGCGGGAATATCTCTTGATAATTCGTACTTATTAACCGGATGAACCTTTTTTCATGAATTCATTTACTTTTTCAAGACTTGGAATTCCCTTGCGCCCTCCTATTTCCGTGCATTTGAGGGCAGACGCGGCCGAGGCGAATCGCATACATTCAGGCATATTCCAGCCCTGGAGAAGACCGTAGATATAAGCACCATGATAGACATCTCCCGCTCCTGTGGTATCCATTACCTCCACAGAAAAGGCATCTTGGGAGGTGATATTTCCGTCATGCCATCCAACACTTCCCTTAGCACCAAGTGTGATAATGACCTCCTGGGGACCCCATTCCGCAAGGGCCTTAAGGGCCTTTTCGGGCGATTCGCCGCTACCCACCAGGGCCTCGCCAAATCCTTGTGAAGCAATTAGGACGTCCACCAGAGATACCAATTCTCTATACCCCTGTCTCAGGGTGCCGGCGTCCATCACGATGGTCATCCCCATGTCTTTGGCCTGGTTGGCGGCTTCGATTGAGGCCTCCAGAATCAGTCCGTCTGTGTGAAAGACGCGGGCATGAGAAAAAGGGCTTAAATCCACGTCGTTTGATGTCAGGTGTGGCACACTCCCACGGTCCCAGAAGACGGTTCGTGCGCCGTTTTTTTTCGTAATCGCAATAAAGGCAAATTGAGAGGTGTGCCCGGGGGTCACTCTTAGAAAAGTGGCATCCACCTTTTCCTCTTTAAGCCCTTTTCGTATTTCAATGCCAAAAGGATCATCGGATACGGATCCCAAGAAGGCGGTCCTTATTCCCAAGCGGGATAGGGTCACAAGGGCTGTGGAGGCGGGACCACCACACTGGGTGTGAAGATCCATCAACTCGACCTTTCCGTCCTCCCGGGGGTAGGCTGGAATTTTTCCCAGATAATCTACGCAGGCTTGGCCGAGGCCTACAACTTCCACGTATTCGAGAGAGTTTCTTGTTGAAATCAATTGATTTGACCTTGTTATCGGGAAATGGTCACATTCACCCGGTTTTGGGTGATCAGGTCATCAAACTTCTTTCGAAGCCATCTCTTGAAATGGAATCTGGTCGTGGGAATCAAAATGGTGAACCCAGCTAAGTCAGTGAGAAAGCCGGGGGTCAGAAGAACGATTCCCGCTAAGAGAATCAACAGGGCGTCCAGTAAGTGTTCGGCAGGCATTTCTCCGCATGCAAGATTTTCACGAACTTTGAGCATGGTCTTCAGGCCCTGATAGCGGGCGAGAAGGGCCCCCAGAAAGCCGGTCAAGATGACGATCATGAGCGTGTTGAAGGCCCCTATATAAGAACCGATTTTTATAAGGAGATAGATTTCGAGAAATGGGATGATTGTGAATGCCAGGAAGAGTTTTAGCAGCACGATAAATCCTCCATTCAATATTCCACAGCATTTCCAAGTTTGTCCAGCTCGGTCTCTACTGTTTCCATGTCTTTGTTCAGCGTTTCAATTAAGCTGGATTGCGGGTATTGTTCAGTTAATGCTCTAAGCCGGTTATATGATAGAAGGAAAAACTCCTTCTTTCTGACTGGGTCTGTTGTCTGTCTGCCCCTCAACAAATAAGTGGCCGCCCTATTCCGCTCCTGCTTGATGTACCCCTCTACGGCAAGATCTCTCAGTTCCTTCATTTCTAAAGTCATTTCCCGGTCATCTCTGAGTTCATTAATGCTTTTGATCGCCTCTTTATATTGCTCTCCTTCGATCAACTCTCGAGTCAATATCAGAGCCTCTTCTTCATGGCCAAGCCGGGCCTCCTTTTCCCTTTGAATCCTCTGGTCAACCAGGTCTTTGAATAACCCTTCAGTAACGTCACCAGCTTGGTATTCTTTCATGATTTTATCCATGTGATTTGTCAGTTCTCTGTAAATCTGAAGGACCCTTTCTCTATTGCCCAAATCAAGTTGCCATTCTATGAGAAGGCTCTGAAGAAAAGCCAAATCAGGTCTTGCCTCAAATTCATGAATGAGCCTGCTTCCAAGGATATTCGCTTCTTCCTTCATGCCCATTTCTGCAAGAGACACCGCAAGAAGAAACCCAATGTCCACCGATATTGCATCAGGCCCAAAAACGGCCCTCAATTCAATGGTATCATCAATGACACCCTGATAATCCCCGGAGAAGCACTTGTCCCGAATCATATCCTTGATGTGGGTGAGGATAAAGGCCAGATCAGGCCTTTCTTCGAGTTCATGGAGGATTGTCTCACCCGCGACGGCTTCCTCCAATCTTCCCCTTTTGGCAAGAGACACGGCAAGAAGTAGTCTTATGTCCAGCGGAATAGCATCCGGACCAAAAGAGTTCTTCAATTTAATGGTATCAGCAATGACACCCTGATAATCTCCGGAAAAGTACTTGTTCCGGATCATGTCCTGTTCTTCAGATAAAACGGTGATGGTTTCGGAGTAAAGGGGCTTTCCCTTCTCCTGTTTCAGAAAATAGTCATGGTCGAGGCGTGCCAAAGTCTCATAGAGCTTTTGAATAACCCTGTCATAATCCGGGTCTGTGCCTTTTCCCAGGAAATAGTCCCGGACCATCCTATAGGCAGACAAGAGGTCTCCGGCCATCTCCGTGTCTTCATCACTCAACTGTTTCTCCAGCAAAATTCGTTCAAGATAAGCGATGTTGTCATCAAGAACAGAAACGGGAGACGGAGGAGGGGCAATCACCTCGGGTTTTGAGGGTGCGTGTATTATCCTGGGCTCGGGGACGCATCCCAAGACAAAGGCAAAGAACAGCAAAAGGGCAATGATCAATCTAGTCTTCGAATACTTCTTCATAACCTGCTCCTGTG
>CAZCCX010000030.1:0-13821 GCA_964497115.1 uncultured Desulfobacteraceae bacterium | reverse complement strand
CTCAAGCACTTATATCTGCCAAAAAGCGCTTTTAGATTTTTCTTGGACAGCAATGTTGTCCGCATATTATGAAGGCAATTGTACGTTTGCACAGACTTTTGTCGGTAAGAGACGAGAACATGTTTTTTCCCTGGAATGGACTGCAAGAGGCGGCATCGTGACGATCGCATTAATCGTCTTCGGTCTGGTTTTCGCACTGATAGGACTTGCGGGCTGTATTATACCTGTCATCCCGGGGCCTTTTCTCAGTTTCTTGGCCCTGATCATCCTGTCTTTTGCCAAACACTGGGAACCTTTTAGCCCCACATTCTTGATGATCATGGCAGGCTTGACCCTATTGGTGACCCTGTTGGATTATGTGGCCCCTGTTTTTGGGGCAAAGAAATACGGGGGGTCAAAATCGGGCGTATGGTGTTCGGTTCTCGGAATGGTCCTGGGGGTCTTCTTTCTCCCACCCTGGGGAATGCTTATCGGCGCTTTTGCAGGGGCAATAGCTGGCGAATGGTTGGCAGGAAAGGAGGGGAAAGAATCCCTTCAGGCAGCTTGGGGTGTCTTTATAGGCAATGTGGTGGGTATCGGACTCAAGCTGGCCTTCTGTGGGGTCATACTCTTCTTCTATGTCAAGGCGTTGTTTTAGACAGGGGTTGAGGAATTAGCAATGGATTTTGTGTTAGGCACAGGAAACATGATGAAGCAGCCCTTCTTCTTCTTGACTCTGGCAGGGATCTTGGCCCTTTCACCTGTCCACCCCCTTCTCGGTCAAGAGAAAACAGGGAACAATCCTCTGGCAGCCCATTTTTCGCAAAAATACACCGGTGACCTAAATGCCCTCTTGAAAAAGCGGTATATTCGGGTCCTGACCACTTTCAACAAGACCAATTTCTTTCTTTCTGAAGGAAAACTTCGTGGCTATGAGTACTCGCTCTTAAAGGAATACGAAGAGTTTTTGAATAGAAAAACAAAAAAGGGTGAGCTGAGGACTGTCCTTGAATTTATTCCTGTTTCCCGGGAGCAACTGATTTCCGGTCTGGTTGAGGGCTTCGGGGATATTGCCGCAGCAGGCCTGACCATCACCCCCATGCGCCTCAAGGATGTGGATTTTACGGACCCTTATCTCACCGGCGTTGACGAGGTCGTGGTGACCCATCGAGGGGTTCCAAAGATCTTGGTACCTGAAGACTTATCCGGGCAAAGGGTCTTTATCAGGGAGAGCAGTAGTTACTACGAAAGCCTTGTCTCCCTTAATCAAGGTCTCTTGGTCCTGGGAAAGCCCCCCATTCAGATTATCAAAGCGGATGAGGACCTGGAAACCGAGGATATTCTGGAAATGGTCAATGCCGGTGCGATTGAAATCACCCTGTCCGATAGCCATATTGCCGGGATCTGGTCGAAGATATTGAAGAATTTGCGTGTCTACAGGGAAGTCACACTCCGTTCAGAGACTCAGATCGCATGGATGGTGCGAAAGAATAATCCTGAACTGAAGGCGAGTTTAAACCGGTTTCTGAAAAAACACCGGAAGGGGACCCTTCTCGGAAATATCTATTTCAATCGGTATTACAAGGACAATCCCTGGATCAAGAACCCGCTCCGTGCCGGTGAGAAGAAGAAACTGGAACAATGCAGACCTCTCTTCAAAAAATACTCGGCGCAATATGGCTTTGATTGGAGGTTCATCATGGCTGTGGCGTACCAAGAGTCCGGCCTGGACAACAACAAGAAGAATCCGTCGGGTGCCGTGGGCATTATGCAGGTGCGCCCTGAGACGGCCGGAGACAAACACGTAGATATCGATAATGTCCATCTTCTTGAGAACAATATCCACGCAGGAGTGAAGTACCTGGCTTTCTTGAGAGATCGTTACTACAGGAGCCCGGAGATCAGCCCTCGGGATCGGGTGCGTTTGGCCATTGCCTCTTACAATGCGGGCCCAGCCAAGATTAGGCGGGCCAGGTCACTGGCAAAAGAGATGAGTCTGGACTCCAATCGATGGTTTAAACATGTGGAATTGGCAACCCTGAGTCTTGTGGGCCAGGAGACCGTGCGGTATGTGAGTAATATCAACAAGTATTACAATATATACTGGCTTTTTCTGGAGGAGTGAGAAGATTGAGGGAAGAAGAAGTGGGCAATAGGAAAAAGGAGGGGAATATGGATCGCAAAGGGGCTTGTCATGTGAAAGCATGGATTTTATGGGTCGGGGCTATATGCCTTCTTCTGTTTCTTGGGACATCCCATGCGGGCGAGGTCATCCCGTGGAAGGAAGCGCACGAGTATTATGGCCAATGGGTGACGGTGACGGGTAAGATAGCCAGCTCGGAGAATACGGGATCGGTCTGCCTTCTGAACTTTTCGTTAGAAAAGGAAGACAATGTGGTTGTGTTGATATTCAGATCAGCCTTTGACAAATTTCCCACCGATCCCCAGGATTTCTATGACGGCAAAGAGGTTCTTGTCACAGGGAAGATTCAGAAATATAGAGGCACAACCAGCATCACGGTTCCTCATCCGTCCCGAATCAAGATGGTTGAAGACAAGGAGTAGAGAGCTTCCTGATCGATTTCCCAAAGAAGTTTATAGTCATAATCTTTCTATGAGCTCATTTGCCACCTTTTGACCGGAAAGCAGCATGCCACCGAAAATGGGTCCCATGCGTGGACCGCCGAATGTCGCATTAGCCGCCATCCCCGTGACATAAAGGCCGGGGAAGACTTCGCAGGTATTATCGAGGGTTAGTGTTTCGGCTTTGTCCGCCCACATGGACTTTTCACCTTCAATATGCCCGGTGGGAGTCCTCAGTTCGCCCGGGACCTTCTTGTGAACCACCTTGACCACCTCTGTGGCATGCCCCGTCGCATCAATGACAAAATCCGACCGCACAGTTAAAGGGTCCACATGCAGACCGGCCATCTCCACTGGAGACCAGTTTAACACCAACCCCGTAATTTTGTCGGCACGCATCATGACGTCCTCTACGGTGATGCAGTTAAAGATTTTCAGGCCGGCTTGGACTGCTTTGGATGTGAGGCAGGAAACCGCCTCTATGGAGTCTGAAGTGTAACAATCCTCGGCGTACTCATGCCAACGAATCCCAAACTCCTCAAGTATAGGAAGGGCGGCTTTCTGTACTACAATTTCGTTAAACATCATGCCACCACCCCACATGCCACCGCCTATACTCAGTTTTCTTTCAAAGAGTGTGGCCCGTTTGCCGGCCTTGACAAGAAAGTAGCCGGCAACCAGTCCTGACGGACCTCCTCCCACGATGGCCACATCCTCCTCCAAGCTGTCTAAGAGTTTGGCGTAGTAACGGTCAATGATCGCCCTTGTAATCGTGACTTCATTCAGTTCCATATCTTAGGTCTCCTTTCAAATAAACAGAAAAACCGTTTTCCCAAAAAGAGAAACGGTCTGGTAGCAGATAGAATCATGCTCAGTTCGTTTCCCTTCGCAGGTATTACCCTGATCAGGTGGATAAGGGTTGTCCGTCTCTGGACTCTCAGATGTTGCACAACACCCCTAACGATTTGTTTGACCCTATAGACAAGCCTTCATCCTGTCAAGTCATAAATCGCCTGGCGATCTTATCCGCTTTCGCAGAAGACCACGGGCATGTCCGCCCTCCGTAGCAGACTACCTGTCCTCCGCAATAGCTTGCTATGGACGGCGGGCTGCGGAGGATGGATCGGAGGGGAGCGGAGATCCCGCCCAAGTGGGGCGGGGTCCGTGGATGGATGTGCAGTCAATTTCCCGATCGGGGTCGATTGCATGGGGTTGGCTACAGGGTGATGTCGCGCCGAAACTGAGGTGGATAACCGCGTCATAGCCGAAGGCGGACGACTTATAGGGACCACGGGTTTACCCGTTGGGCTCTATGAAACAGGAAATTTCTATGCGAGCAAGTCAAGGACAAAGCGTGCAACCTGTTCAGATCCCCGGGGGCCTCGGCGGGTGATTCGAGGGAAGGCCAGAAGCTCATGCAGACAGGAAAGCCATCGGCCGTCATAGAAAACATCTTCTTCGATGGGGAGTCCATGCATTTGATCCACAATAAAAGAAATCAAGCTCGGAGATTCGCGGAACCTGGCTCGAGAGATATAACCAAAAGGGACTCCCGCATAATAGATCTCTGCGACAGTACTGTATCCTGCTTTGCCGAGGACCCCGTCACAGGCATTCACAAGGTCAGGGTGAAAATAGTCTGAGTGATGAGATAGGAGCACCAAATTGTCTCTGGTATTCTGTTGGTTGCCGGCACCGGGAATGAGAAAGCGAATGTTCGGTCTCTGGACCAATTGTTCGAGAAATCCGTAGTCTTCTCGAATCCCTCCCATGGTAATCAGAACGGCTTTGGATCCCTCTGGTATCCTCAACTTTTTCCGGATGTCATACCCGGGATTTCTTATCCTTCTGCTCACCGGATAGGTGGTGAGATTTACGTTTCGGGGACAACTGACAGGTTCGGTCTGGATGTGAAAGTCAGCTGCCTCAAATAGCCCTTTCAAATAAAGAATATGCCGGCCTATCCGTTGATCATTTTTGACGTACCCCTCATAGATCCAATCCCAAGTAAAGTTTTCCACAAGAAGGGAAGGGATGCCTGCTCGCCTCGCCACCTCAATCCCCATGGGCGCGATATCACAGATGACCATCCGACACCCAAAACCCTTGACCAGCCCTGCCAATTCCCGCATCTAAGAGGGATCAAATGGTAGAAAACCGTCTAGTCGTTGAACCGTTTTGTGAAGATCTCCATGAAGAGGGATACTTTGAACAAGGCCAATGTCTGTCAGGAGAGAGTGGTATCCAAAGGCGCCGGAAAGGGAATGATCAAAGAACCTTTTGGGTACCTTTGTGAATATTTCAAATCTTAGAGAGGAATCAAGCTCATACATGGTCTCCATAACGGCGGCGGCCCTGGAGGCATGGCCAAAACCATGAGGGGAGATAAAATAGGCAATCACTTTGTTGTCAGTCATTTTGATAGGGGTTGAGAATGTGCGGCCTTCATTAAAGGGGAACCGCAGCCCTGTAAACAGTGCACTTCCCCTCAATCTTATATGGCCCTGCTGAGGCAGGGATAATGATGGCGGTTCCTTTGTTCAATGAAAGGTCCTCTCTCCGGTCCAAATCAATGATTTGGGCTTCTCCCTCCGTGCAGATCATCATTTCCACACTGCGCTTCTTGGGACCTACAAAAACAGACCCTTCATTAAGGGAAATCGCGGACAATATGAACTCTTCCGCAGGACTTCGATAGAGTTTTTCATTGTCCATTCCCCTCTCCGGGTTCAAAAGACATCTTTCAGTCGCTGAAAAGTCCAGAATCTTTAACAGCTCAGGCACGTCTATATTCTTGGGGGTCAACCCGCCCCTCAACACATTATCGGAGTTGGCCATCAGTTCGATTCCTGCGCCTTCAAGATACGAATGAAGCTGGCCGGACGAGATATACATGGCCTCACCAGGCTCCAATCGAACGATTTTCATAAAGAGGGGAGAAAGGACGCCCATGTCACCGGCATACGCCCGGTTGAGTTTGACCGTCCACTCAAATGCCTTGTCAGCGCCGGCGTATTTCTCGCAGGATTCTACCACCTCCGCCACCATCCGCCGCTGGTCGTCTCCGTCCATTGTCAGCAACCTAGTGAAAAGCCGTCTCAAAGACTCATGATTTGCTTGTCCGCATGAATCCATGACTCCGTCTCTGAAGCTCGACGCTCCGAGCCGATCGGTCAATGCGATAATGTCTTCAAACTCCCTGAAACCGATCAAGGCCCAGAAAGGTGTCAAAGCACAGATTATCTCAGGTTTGTGGTTGTCGTCCTTATAGTTGCGGTGGGGCGCATTCAGAGGGATTTCCAGGCTGTTTTCTCGGGCAAAGCCTTGCCGGGCCTGGACTCGGTTGGGGTGGGCCTGTATGGACAAGGGCCTTTCGGCCGCCAAGACTTTGAACAGGAACGGGAGTCTGTTAGAAAATTTATTTGCAGCGGATTTCCCCAGAACCCCTTCGGGGTCTTCTCGGATTAACTTGGGAAGCGGGACCCATTCTCCATCGTGCCACACCAAGGAAGGGGCTTTAGGGTGAGCGCCCATCCACAATTCCGCCTGGGGCACGTTTTCAGGAGCGGACTCTCCTGTGAGTTGGGGGATAAAGCTCTTTGAGCCCCAGGCATAGTTTTGAATCGGATTCCTCAGAACTCGAATTCCGTCCATTGTGTTAAGCCATTAATTAGAAAACTGTAGAGCTGCGAATTTATCCTTTCTCTAAAGACTATGCCATTGTTTTCTTCGCGTCAATTTGTTTCGGGGAATCTTAAAAACATGTTGTCCGGCTCAGTGTCTCATGCGCCTCCCGTGGAAATCATTCTGTGCCCCCTTTTGTCGGAATGATCGGGTGTTCGGACTTTTATGCCCCGCTATCCTATTTGACTTTCAGGGTCTTCTGACCTATACTGATCCGATTGAGTCTGTGTTTTTCTTCTAGTAATGAAGGATGAAACGTCGGCTATTTTTTCAGGATGGATGAGAAGGTGCTGCAATGTTTAATATCGTATCTGAAGAGACTTATGGGGACGACCAGATTATTTTTAAGGAAGGCAGTTCGGGGGACTGGGTCTATGTCGTTCTCTCCGGATCGGTGGAGGTTTCCAAAACGATAGGGGGGAAGAAGTATGTAATGGGCCTAATCCGGCCGGACGAAGTCTTTGGGGAGCTCGCCTTTTTTGGCCGTGTCAAGCGGACGGCCACAGCACGAGCCATTGGAAAGACCAACGTTGGTATCCTTGACCGTACATCTCTGGATGTCGAGTTCAACGGACTCTCCGCGGATTTCAGAGGCATTCTTGTGGCTTTGGCAAAAAAATTTGAGAATTCGATGAACAGAACAAAGGAGTATACGGTTCGTAATGAGGTTCGTACTGCAAAGAGCCTGTCATTGACATTTCGAGATCGTCAATCTTTCATTACATCCTATTCAAAAAACATAAGCTCGGGAGGCCTTTTCATCAAGACGGAGAAGCCCTTTCCTAATGGTGAGCAGTTTCTGCTTAACCTCCAGCTCCCGGACATTCCTGAGCCTCTAAAGATAAACTGTGAGGTTGTCTGGGTTAGAGCACAAGGAGATGACGAGAGAAAACCCCTGGGAATGGGCGTCAAGTTTTGTGAAATGAGCAAGAACGATAATCAGATGCTGCAAGGATATCTCAAAGAAATCCTGCCTGCTTAATCCTTTGCTTCCTCTTTTAAGGGGCTAGGGAAGAGTCACTATATATCGTGGATGTTAAACTTAGATATAAGCCTTGAAAGGTAAGTTCTTTGAACGTCCATAACCTTTGCCGCCTTGCTTCGATTGCCTCCGGAATGTTTCAGGTTCAGTGTGATGAATTCTCTCTTGAACCTGTCCAGGGCCTCTTTGAGGGTCAATCCCACTTCCAGGCCCGGTTGGGTCTTTTTTGAACGGGAAATGGGAAGATCTTCAGGCACAATCTCCTGTCCGTTCCCCATCACCACGGCGCGCTCTAGGGCGTTTTTCAATTCCCTCACGTTTCCAGGCCAGTCATATTCAATGATTTTTTCCATGGCCTTCTCTGAGATGGTCAAATTCGGGAATCCCGTGTCCTGCTTGAAGACATCTAAGAAGTGTTCGGCAAGAGGTGGGATGTCCTCTTTCCTTTCCCTGAGAGCAGGCATGCGAAGTTGTACCACATTGATTCGGTAGTAAAGGTCTTCCCGAAATTTCCCTTCGTTCACTGCTTCCGTAATGTCTACATTTGTGGCAGAGATGACCCTGACATCTACTGATATGGGCACATTTCCTCCGACCCTGTAGAAGACACCTTCTTCCAGGACATGAAGAAGTTTGGCTTGCATGCCGGGAGACATCTCTCCTATTTCATCCAAGAAAAGGGTGCCTCCGTCGGCCAGTTCAAACTTTCCTATCTTTCGGGCCATAGCCCCTGTAAAAGACCCCTTTTCGTGGCCAAAGAGTTCAGCCTCCAGAAGGGTTTCAGGGAGGGCCGCACAATTAAGGGCTATCATGGGGTTGGGTTTTCTGGGCCCGGCCTGATGAATCAATCTGCCCAAGAGTTCTTTACCCGTTCCGCTTTCTCCGAGGATCAGAGTACTGGTCTTTGAGTTGGCGACCTTGAAGGCATCGGATAAAACCTTCCTCAATGCCTCACTTTCTCCAATGATTTGATATTTGCCCCCTAATTCCTCCTTAAGGTCTACATTCTCCCTTTTTACCTGTTCAATCTTTCGCGAATTGCCGATGGCTACAGAGGCCAATTCGGCAAAAACCGTCAGTGTGATCATATCTTCATTACGAATGGGGCTGCCGTCTTCTTTGTCGATGATCTCCACCACACCGATGATTTCCCCATCCACCTGCATGGGGACGCAGGCGATGGAGCGCGTTTCAAAGCCTATGGATGCGCTGATTTCTTTGTACCATCTGGCGTCTTTCGTTACATCGGGGATGAGAAGAGGCTCCCCGGTTTGAGCTACGATCCCGGCGATTCCCTGCCCAAGGTTGAACTCGAATTGTCTGATTTCCGCCCCTTTTTCCCCTGTTGCAACTTTAAAACGAAGCTTCTTAGTCTTCTTGTCTAACAGGAGGAGAGAACTGGCCTTGGCCTCCAGCATCCGGGTGGCCGTATCAATGATGAGTTCCAGGAGATCATCCGGGTCGAATACGGAGGAGACCCAGGTGGAGATTTCCCTTAGACGGTTTATGGAGGAAAGAGGGGTTGAAAATCCTTGTTTCATATGGCTTCCTGGCCTGACACGCGTTTTCTTGAAAATGAACATCAAATGACACGGCCGCCTGACTCTTTTGAGGCGGATCAGCGTCTTACGAGAACTCGTCCTAAAAGGGGCCGCAGGGCACTTTAGTTTAACTAAAAGAATAACAGACATCCACAGCAATGTCTACTTTTTTATCACTTTTTGGGAAGACATAATAATGTGTGTCTAAATCGATAATCTAGCACATAGGTACCTCATCTGTGTGCCATCCAGGGTATCCTGTGTTATCTAACTTGCTAAAAATACGAAAGTTAGACTTTTCTCAGAATAAGACGGTGATCTTTAAACTTGAAAATGCGTTCTTCAATCATAGCCCACCTCAGGGCAATTGATTTGCCCAAACCTCTGAGAATCATGGCTAACGATAGGGTCGAACAAAAAAACTTGCACAAAACCACACAATTGGAGGACGGTGAACATACAAAGAAACAAAGAGAGGTTTTCCATGGGATTATCAGAAGAACCTTCAACCACCAATCGAATCCTTTCTAATATGTGAATCTCCGACAGTAGGAAACTCCAGCCTGCTGAGAGAGAAGTCCCAAAACGACCTTTTATGAAGTTATGGATCTTGACCGCTCAGATGAACTTGGAGATGACTCTCTTAAATCCCGGCAAGGCGTTAACAATGGTTGCGTCATCGACGCAGTAGGCGATTCTGAAATACCCCGGTCCGGCAAACCCTGTGCCGGGCACCGTGAGAATGTTCTCTTCCTTTAGGGCTGATACGAATGCCACATCGTCTTCAATGGGACTTCTGGGGAAGAGGTAAAATGATCCCTGAGGCTTATCCATTTCGTATCCAAATGAAACCAGGTTTTCCCAGAGGATATCCCTCTTTTTCCTATACTGGTCAATATCCGCGCTTGTTTCCAGGAGATGCGACACCGCTCTTTGAATAAATGCGGGGGCATTGACATAACCGAGGATCCTGTTGCAGAGGGTCAACCCATCTAGGACGGCGGCTTTGTCGGAGAGGTCTGGATGCACGGCGATGTATCCAATCCTCTCTCCCGGTAAGGAAAGGTCCTTTGAAAACGAAGTCACCACCAGGGTCTCCCCATAGACGTTAAAGATACTGGGGACCTTCACCCCGTCGTAGACGATCTTTCGATAAGGCTCATCCGATATAAGATAGATGGCGCGATCATGTTTTCTGCTCATATCCTCAAGAAGCAGTCCCAGCCCTTTAAGGTCTGTTTCAGAATAGACCTTTCCGGTGGGGTTATTGGGGGAATTGACCAATACGGCCTTTGTTCTTTCTGTAACGGCCGCTTCGATGCCCTCCAGGTCAGGGGAGAAGTCCGATTTGGTAGGGACCAATCTGGGGATGCCCTGATGGTTGTCGATATAAAAACTGTATTCCGCAAAAAAAGGGCTCAGAATAAGGATTTCGTCTCCGGGATCGAGGATCGTCTTAAAGACGACATTTAGGCCCCCTCCCGCCCCGACGGTCATCAGGATATCATTAAGTGTAAAACTCAGGGATTCCTGCTTGGACAGATAATCAGCCACCGATTTCCTGGTATCCGGTAAACCGGCATTAGGCATATAGGCATGCAGGCCTTTGCTGGAATCATTGGCCAGTTCTTTGAGGGTTTCCTTCAGACGAGCAGGGGGCTCTAGGTTGGGATTCCCAAGAGAAAAATCGAATACACTCTCAGCACCGAATTCAGCCCTTCTCTTGGCTCCCTCATCGAACATCTTCCTGATCCATGAGGACCTTTCCAAAGATTTCCGAATCTTATCAGAAATGGGCATGTTTACTTCTCCTTCTATAGGACGGTCGTAAAGTAGCATATTGTAGGTGTCTACAACAAGGGCAAATTTCATAACCCTTCTAACGCCAGTTTTCCGACCACCCGCTCTGTCTCACTCCGGGCGTGGGCTTCACATCTTTGAACTGAACACTTCCGGCCAGATCAATAAAAACATCAAAGGTTTTGAAGATATCTTTAATTTGGACGGTGGGATTAAGGCTTGGAACGGCGAGATCGCTTTACTCAGTGAGGAAAAAGGCCTGGACCTTTTTACTGGCAATGAATCCCCTGAAGAGACACTTGTGGCAGCCTATTCTCTTGAAGAAGGCCTGCGTGACTTTTATTCAACTATGGGTGAAAAAGTTGAGAATGAGGAAGCAAAAAGACTCTTTCGACAACTCTCCGAGATTGAGATCAAACATCAGGAAAGGATCCTTGAAGAGTATGGCTGGCTATCAGGGAGGTCATTGACAAAGCAGGAAGTTGTCTCGAATAGCAGAGGAGGAACGCGTACACCTTACCATGTTGGGTGAGATGATCCCAAAAACTTCGTAACAAAGCAGGTTCCCGTCCCAGAATGATCGGGGGGGGGGGTTATTGGCTATCGTGATGCTTTAGCTGGTCAACATAGTAAACTACGCCAGTGCTTCCAGCTCTTGTCTCGTATGAAAAAACTTCATTGGGCTTGTAAAGGCCTTGACTTTCGTTATGTCTGTTTTTCCCCTTTATTGAGCCCCCCAAAACTAATGCGACTAAAGACGAGTTCTTCTGCGGCTTCCAAACTGATACGATTCATGTTGAGAACTAAATCGTACTGAAGTGGGTCATCGGGTGTTTCACCTTGGGAAAAAAGAGACAGGAAACGGGCCCTGACTTCATCCGCACGTTTTACGGCTCTTTGGGCTTCAGGCTCTGAAAGGTTATATCTTTCTATCATAAAACGAACGCGGTGATTGAGGTCTCCTACAAGAAGCATATGGCAAGTGTCTTCCTTGTCCCGAAGAATGTGCTGTCCTCCTCTTCCTATGATGACGACATTTCCTTGTTCGTAAAGCTCTTCAATAAGGGCTCTCACTGCGTCGACATATTCATACTCGTCCCTGTGTCCGGACCTGTCGGAGTTTGAGTGCTTAATATGATCTTTGCCGACCTTATCAAGAAGCTTCTTAAGCTTAGCACCGCCCCTTCGCTCCAAGGCCCTGACCCGATGGGGGGATGCCCCCATTTTTTCTGCGACTTCTCCGATGATGTCTTCGTGGACGTAACGATATCCAAGCCTCTTCGACAATCTCTCTCCCAGAGTTATGCCTCCAGCCCCAAATTGTCTTGATATAGTAATGACTGCCATGGCCGCATCCCCTCATTAAGCGCCTTTAATCGGAAGCTGACTTGTGCATGAGTCCTAAGTACGATCTTACTGATTTCCCTTGCTGAAGACCTTCAGCATAAAACCTTTTCACGGTCAGTAGCCGACCAAGGCGGTACCCAGGAAGGCTACCGCTATGATGCCTGAGCCGATTCGAGCCCACTCGGACCAACTACTTGTGAAACAAGCCGGGATGCCAAATAGGATTCCGAGGACAACTCTCACTATCTGTTCTGGTTTATTCACGTTTTTCATCATATTACTCACCTCCTTATGTGACATTATTCGAACACTCTCGTCACAACCAACCCTTTTGGAGACGATCATTAATGTCTGGCATGAGTATCATTGCTTGAAACGCTTTGAGGTATCCCTTCATAAGGTGTCCTCTTCTTAGACTTCAGAGTCTTCGGGTCTCTAAGAGTCTTTAATACTTCTATGCTTTCCTTAAAGCCCTTATAATGTCTTGCCATCACTATGGCCATGCCGACCATGTAGGCCATGGCCTGAACGAAATTCACATCGTCCAGGGTAGACTCCCAAGGGTCTGAAGTATACACCCGCAAAGCACCCATGATACGGCCGCCGGCCACAACGGGAACGGAAAGGATGGAAGAGATCCCCTCTTTTACGGCCTCTGTCGGATACTGAAGTCTCGGGTCATCAGTAACGTCGAAAATCGCTACCGGCCCCTCCTCCAACGACTGGGCAATGGAATGCATGGCACTCAAAGGTCCTTTGTCTATGTATTCATCGCTTAAGCCATATGAAGCGGCCACTTTCAATTCATTGCTTTTGCGATCAATAAGAAACACAGTACATCCTTTGGCATCCAACGCTGTTTTGATGCTCTCTACTGTCATGAGGACGACTTCTTCTGGATCCCTGGAATGAGAGATGGCCTTGACAAGCTTAAGCATTGTCTCATAGTTCAGAAGCTGTTTTTTCATAATCACACCTCCTTCTTTAGTGTTTTTATTGGATAAGGTGACGCTTGGGTCACGGGCCTCTTGTTAGGAAGATGGTGAAAAAGATCAGAAGATTATTATCTGACCAGCCAACAGACTTCTTATTATGACGATGCAGGCGCGGAGCAAAAAGAGAATCGGCTGAAAGGGAGAAGGACCGGGAATGAGATAAAAACCTCCTCACAGGGCCTGATGGCTCTATCAGGAGGTTTATGTGCAGAATTTGATGGGGATGCTCCATGAAGGGGCCCTCCCTAATAACAGATCATTCACTTGATCACATGTCTGAAAAGAACTCCTCTATTCATGAAACGCCAAATGCCCGCTTAAGTCAAGATAAACTGAAGCATTCCATCATATTGATGCACACTTCTGCTAACAGCCCGAAAGTATTTGTCTTTTTTGGGTAATATCACTATTCACCCTATGGCATCTCTCAAAGGCGGGAGAATATGCTTTCTGAAACAGGCGAGGTCAGGATGCCAAAAATGGGGTCCTGCAAGACTTGGCTTGATTAGGGTTTTTGGATACCCCATCCGCTTGCGGTCTTCTCAATGTTTGTTACGGCACCTACCAGAAGTGGCGAGAGCGACTGGAATCTCCTCGTAAGGAAGTTTGTGATGATTTTCTATCAAAACATGCGCGGCCTACACTCTCTCGGACGATTGCTTCACCGATTCAAGCGTCGCCCCATAATGTCATCATATTGAACAGGCAAAATATTATCTTTAAAAGAGTCCCTGATATCCTGACGAATGACTTTCTGCAACAAATCATAGTCTTCCTTGACTATCATCCCAATCGTCCATAAATAGCGGGGGGGGCAGGACTTCCTGTAAATATCCTCCAGCTTCTTAAACAGATGGCGAAGGATTGGCGTGTCAATGGCCCCATTTAACCTTGGCATCAGGGACTCCGC
>CAZCCX010000029.1:0-14115 GCA_964497115.1 uncultured Desulfobacteraceae bacterium | reverse complement strand
CAGGTTCGCGGCACATCGGTTAGAAAAGAGATTTCTCCAAAAGAATCGCCTGGCCCATACTCTGCGAAGGGTAATGAGACGCCCTTCTTAATGGCCCTTACTGAACCCGTAAGCAAAATATAGAAGGAGGTGTCGTCAGTCCCTTCCCTAATGATCGATTCATCTTTGCCAAACACACAAACGGGTGTGTAGGAGGCGACGATGTCTCTTTTTTCCGCATCCGAAAACGCGTTGAAAAAATCTATTCGATTCATATATTCGATCAACTGCCATGTTTCGATATCTTTCAGTTGTTCCATATCTGTCTCCTTATATCCTCTTCAATAGTTCAAGCAAATAATACCAGGTATTTTCTACCGATTTGATATGTACCTTTTCATCCGGCGAGTGGGCCCCTTGAATTGTTGGGCCGAAGGATATCATGTCCAGTCCGGGAAATTTGTCACCTAAAATGCCGCATTCCAGGCCGGCGTGCACGACTTTGACTTCCGCCTCGTGACCTGTCATTTCTTCATAGGTCGCCTTTGCCAAGCCTAATAAGAGGGAATCAGGATTCGGCTGCCAGGCCGGGTAACTGTCATGCTGTTCGACTTCAAAACCCGCCAATTCGCCCAGCGCCCTAATCCTATCGGAGATATCCTTACAGGACGAGGCAATAGAGCTGCGTTGACTGGTGATGACTTCAATTGAACTGTCCGCTGTCTTTACGGCGGCCATGTTAGTCGAGGTCTCCACCACACCGGAGACGGCGTGGCTCATGGCCATGACGCCGTGAGGCACGCTATAGAGGAAGTGAATCAAGGCCTTTTGAAGTGATGGATCAAGGACGTTTTCCATATCATCGGATTTTTCGAGGTCCAGAAAGATATCTTTATCCGTATACTGATATTCGCTTCGAAACACCTCTTCCATTTCAGTTATGAACAAAGACAACAGGGGGCCATCTCCTTCTTCTACGGTGATGACGGCTTGGGCTTCACGTGGAATGGCATTGTGCTTATTGCCGCCGTTGATAGTGCTCAAACAAAAGTTGGTCCGGTCTTTCAATCGAAAAAGCAGACGGCTCAGCAGGTTTATGGCATTTCCCAGGTCCAGGTGGATGTCCTGACCGGAATGGCCGCCGCGCAGTCCACCCAATTTGATCCTAAAACCCTTATGTCCCGCGGGTGGGGGTTGTGAATCAAATTCTTTGCGTAAAACAGTGTCACGGCCGCCGGCGCAACCGATATAAAAAGCTCCCTCCTCTTCGGAATCCAGGTTGATCAGTCTCTTGCCTTTGAGAAAATCCGACGAAAGGCCTGTTACGCCGGTCAAGGCGGTTTCTTCATCCACGGTAAAGAGAAGTTCCATCGGAGGGTGAGGAATGGTCTGATCGTCCATGAGGGCCAGAGAGAAACAGAAGCCGATGCCGTTATCCGCCCCTAAAGTCGTGCCATTGGCGGTGATCCATTCCCCGTCTTTCAAAAGGATAACAGGATCCCTTGAAAAATCATGCTTTGTATCGTTGTTCTTTTCACAGACCATATCCGTATGACCTTGCAGGATGACCGTGGGGCGAGTTTCCATGCCATGGGTGCCCGGGCAGGTCACGACGATATTTCCGATGGGATCGCGTTGACGGGGAAGATCGCGGCGGTCTGCCAATTGGACAATATATTCTCCCACCGCCTGCTCATTTCCGGAACATCGGGGAATTTGGCTGATGGCATGGAAATGCTTCCAGACCAGCTTGGGCTCCAAGTCTTGTACTGCTGATTTCAAAATGGCCTCCTAGTGTCGTGTCCCAGAAGTAACTCACATGATAACGTCTCCACCACAGACCCCCTGCACCCTCTGTTATGCGTCCTGGAGTCTATTCGGGATAATGAAAGTTACTCCTAGATCTCATGATAAATATAGTTATTAACCCGGCAGCTGAACATTCCGGTTCATCGGAGAATCCAGTAATATATTGAAAAACCTGGATTCCCGCGTTCGCGGGAATGGCAGTGTTACAACGGAATTTCGCATATTTAATTGCCATGTCAATAATACAAAATATAGAAGTAATAGGTATAAGGCAAGTCTTTAAACTCAAGTTCCGAAACGCGCTGTTTGAAGAAGGAGAATACGATTCTCCTTCAGGTGAGAACATGGGTCCTTCATATGAAATGTCTCCCTATAAAACAGAATCATTTAATGACCATGACAGCATAACCCCATATGTTGTGCTCTTTTTTACCTTGACATACCACCCCTAGTTTTACTATATTTATCATTGCAGAAAGAAAATCCTCATCAATTTATACCAATATGTATCATAATGATCAAAACCATTTTTTGATATTGAAACACAATTTATACGGGATGATTTGTTTTTGTGCGGCGTTGGGAGTTGCCACTCTGTGTGGTGGCCATGACCGCGCCTATGGCGCTGACTTCTCCGGCCCTCCCATTCACGTGGTCCGACAAGGGGAAACCCTCAGTGAAATCGCCCTGGATTATGGTGTATCGGTGGATGCATTGATGAGTTGGAACAAGTTGCGCGGCGATACAATCTTTAAGGGGCAAAAGCTGCAAGTCGGGGCTCATCCTCTTCCCGATTGGTATGTGGTGAAGAGTGGGGATACACTTTTTGAGATTGCCCTCCAATTTGGGATATCCACGCGTTCCATTCAACAACTGAACGATCTTACGAGAGATCGAATCTATCCGGGACAGAGGCTCAGGTTACGTCAGGCTCCCAGTCAGCCCAAGAAGAACGTGGTCCATACTGTCAAGGAAGATGATACCCTCTGGGCAATCGCTCAACGATATGGGCTGGATGTCTCTGAACTAAAAGACCTCAATGGGTTGACCAAAGACACGATTATTCCGGGGACAAGACTTGTTGTTTCTGAGGAGATAGAGGATTCTAGGGATGAACCAAGTGAGCGGTTTGAGTATGTCGTGCAAGACGGAGATAATCTGGATACAATCGGCAAGGAATTTGATGTCGGGGTGGGATTGCTTCGACGACTCAACCAGATTAAAGGGGACCGTATTTATACGGGGCAAAAACTCCAACTCCGTCCCTCTTCTCTGGAAGAAGGGGTCCATGTGGTCCGTCACGGAGAGACCTTGTCTACAATCGCTACGAAGTATGACGTGGATCTACAAGAACTCAGGGAAATCAACGGAATTGAAGATGACAAAATCCTCTCAGGCCAGAAACTTCGCCTCAGACGCCCATCCGGTTTCACCCATATTGTGGAAAAGGGGGACGCCCTTTGGGAGATCGCCCGTGCATACGGAATGACCGTGGAGAGTCTAAGACAGAACAATGACTTGACCTCTGACCGAATCTATCCGGGACAAGAACTAAGACTGGACAAGCAAGAAACAGAGCATTTCCAATACTACACAGTCAAAGACGGTGACTATCTTGGTAGAATTGCCCGGCTCCATCAGATGAGCGTTTCTGAGTTAAAGGAAATCAACTCCCTGGATGCTCATGTGGTCCACCCGGGAGACAAGCTGAAAGTAAAATCCATCCTCAGCAAGAGTACGGAATGGGTGAAGATCAGTGAAATCGACTGGGACGAGCTCATCATTTCAGTGGAAGGGGCCGGAAGAATCAGAGCCGGTAACGGTCCCTATTTTTATTCGCGCCCCAGAGCACAACGGCAGAGTCATGCCGACTACTATGAAGGGCCGCAGCTGACTACTCTGCAAACATACAGACAGGCTCAAAAACTTTGGGATGCCTTTGAACTCCAGGTGGGACGCCTCGGCCGTTTGAGCGATGCGCTTGATGGATGGCATTTTGTGCTTGACCCCGGACACGGAGGCCTGGACCCCGGGGCGGTGGTTCCGGCTCTGGATGGAAACGGCAATAGCATCTATGTGGTAGAGGATGAATACGCCTATGATGTGGCCATCAGGGTATACGTGCTCCTTCGGTTGCATGGGGCGGAAGTCACCATGACCTTATTGAGCCCGAATCATCTCATTCGGCATTCGGATCCGCCGACTATGACTTTTGTCAATGAAAAGAACGAGGTTTACAACAGTTACGAACTCAATAAGAGCGGACGGTGGAAAAACTGGCCCATTGGGGGCAGGAAAGGCAATCTCTTTTCCCGTGTACTTATCGCCCGTGCAGCCTTCAAAGGGGTCAGCAAGGACCGCTGCGTTTTTCTATCTTTCCATGCGGACATCGACCCGAACGAGTCGGACGCCCCTGCGGTTCTATATTATAAGAGCAGGAAGAGCAAACGGTCGGACGAGACTTCCAGGAAGTTTGCCAAGGCCCTATTGCCGTTTTTAGGCGCAGGAGCTGAAGTCCGGGGTCAGGGTCTTGGGGTGCTGCGAGACAATCCCGCTCAAAACAAGGTCTTGTTGGAACTGCGAAATCTCGCCTATACGGATAACGTCTGGGCAATGCGCTTCGAGGAGTTGCGCCACCGCGACGCTGAAAAGGTCGTCAGGGGAATACTGGCTTATGTCAAGAACCGTACGGTCATGGCGCAGCGCAGTGACCGCTAATTGAGAGCGTTTTGCCCTTTCAGATGACCTTATCCCTGTAGTTGCATAAAAAACATGACAAGGGCTTCTTAAAAAAAATAGTAGCAGCAGTTCTCGGTGATCAAAAGCTGTTTTAGGAATTAACCAAGAGTGGACTGCAGAGACCCGATAAATTTGTCATGTTTTTTACCCCGCTGCCTTCGCTGAAGCTTCGGCAAGGCAGGTCGGGAAAGCCGAGGATACCGCATCTCCTTCGTTATCGAGGGTTCGCGGTATGTGACTACAGCTTCACCCTCGAAGCCTTGGATCTGCGGCATCCTCGACTTTTGCAACGTTAGGGTTATGACAATGGTTTTCTTATCAAATCCCCTTCTCTCACTTCTTCCGGGACGGTTATCCAGACGATTTCATCGTTCCGTGTGAAATCCAGCGGGGAGTGATTCTCGTCCTCTATCGAGACGATGTCAAATGATCGGTCCTCCAATCCGGATGTTAGGAATGTCACTTTGTCTCCGGGATAGAGCCTGTTTCTCATAAGGATTTTTGCCTTTCCCTCGATCCTATCTAAGACAATGCCCATCAGGGTATGGTTCATCCTGTAGGCGTTCTGTTCATCATGGTTATAGTCTGTGGCATTTTGACCTCCAATATACATACCCGTAGTATATCCGCGGTTTGAAAGGATGCGAAGCTCCGCTATCCATCTGTCATCGACCTTATATTTCCCCATGGCATCGAAGGCATCAATGGCTTCTCTGTATGTTTTGACCACTCCGGCGACATAATTGATACCTTTAGTCCTTCCCTCTATTTTGAAGCTGTTGACTCCTGCCCGACGGAGCTTATCTAGGTGTTCAATCATACAGAGATCTTTTGAACTCATGACATAGGTCCCCCTGTCATTCTCGTAGACTGGAAAAAACTCACCCGGTCTTTTCTCTTCAACAAGGGTGTAATTCCATCGGCATGGGTGGGCGCATTCTCCCATGTTGGCTGATCTGTTTGCCATGAATGCGCTCATGTAACAACGGCCTGAGTAGGAGATGCAAACAGAGCCATGGACAAAGCATTCCAGCTCTAATCCCACTTTCTCCCTGATCCGGGCGATTTCATCGACACTGAGTTCTCTGGCCAGGACCAATCTTTGGGCGCCCAACCTCTCCCAGAACATGGCTGATTCAGCGTTTGTGATGTTGGCCTGGGTACTGATATGGATGGAGAGATGAGGGGCTTCTCTCTTCACCAGGTCGAACACACCCAAGTCAGAGACAATGACTCCGTCCGGTTGGGCGTGCCTAAGAAACTGTATATGGTCTCTGACCAAAGGAAGGTCACGATTGTGAGGAAAGATATTGATCGTGGCATAACACTTTACACCCCGCGCATGAGCATAATGAAACGCCTCTTCCAATTCCCTTTCACTAAAGTTGTCGGCTTTGGCCCGAAGGCTGAGGCTTGACATTCCCATATAGACCGCGTCTGCACCGTAGTGTATCGCTGTTTTCATTTTCTCAAGATTTCCGGCAGGTGCGAGCAGTTCCGGTTTGTTCATATTTACCTCCAACACTCTTGTCAAAAACGGTGCTGATATAAAGGGGTCTGGGGATCTTTTTTCAAGCTCAAACCATTTGTCCGGAGGTGGTGGAACGGCACCTCATTTTTGCATATATGGCAGCAGCCCTACAGAAAAAGTTTCTTAAGGCGACGGACCTCGTATGTGCCTGTCCGGAGATCCTTTCGTCCGGAAGATGGGGGCACTAAGGGCAGAGGAGTCTTGTGGGTTTGAACTTGAAAAGAGACCTCCAGACCCCTGATTCCGAAGCATATAGGGGAACCTGAAAATGCACAGCGAGTGCTAACCCCGCAGCTTGTCCATTCTCCGTAGCAAGGTACTGCGGAGGAAGGGCTGCAGGGATCTTTATTTTCAATCGAATCTGACAAATGTGAGTTTAGAAAATGACCTCATTTATGTCAAGAGCAGTGAGATAAATGAGGGAGGAATAAGCGATGTTTAGATATTTTGAATTCTTTCAAACACTCCATGAAGGGGCAATCTGAAAAGATACCATTAATCTTGAATATTCTGTCTCAATACATCGAACTGATCCTTGTTCGGAATAGAGTGAGCATGTGTGAATTACCGGCCTCGGAACAAGGTTCTTCTACATCGGATTCAGGACACTTTTTCTACATGAAAGGTGCAATAAAAAAGACAGTACGTCTACGAGTGCTTATGGTTTCAATTCCACGCAAAAGCGGGGCCGAGAGAAAAAAGAAAGACTGAACCATGGGGAATGTGTACCTATTCTATTAAAGAAAACAGGGTTCAGAGAAAGCTTCTGAAACAAATGCCGGCTAATTTTTTCTTTGGTATGAAAACTGCTTGGCATATCCGTTGAAGTCTTCTTCGAGGTCGTGTTCAACGATTTAGGTGATAACTGATGACGGCTTGTTAATTAAGAGATTGACAAGTTATGGAAAACGATAACGTCTTAATTGGCATTGGAGTTAGCTGAGAAACCAAATTATAAAGTGCAGATCGATGCAGAAGGAGGTGGGCTTTGTTCTCAATATTTACAGATGGCGGATCTTTCATGTTCGTCATACTCGGGGTTTCTATCATCGCGATGGCTCTCTTTTTGGAAAGAGCCGCCTTTCTCTATTTTCGAATGAATCTCAATATGGACAAGGCATTTATGAGAGTCCTTGTTCCCCTCGAAAAAGAGAATTTTCAGAGAGCCATCGAGGAGTGTACCAGATTAGAAAAGCATCCGCTGGGCGGTGTTCTGAAGGCCGGGTTATTAAAAGCGGACCGCAAGGATCAAGAGATTGAGCGCGCAATGGAAGAGAAGATTCTAAACGAGATGCCGAAAGTTAAGGCGCGTGTCAATCTCCTTACACTGTTTGCCAACATTGCCACGTTGCTGGGACTGCTGGGAACAATCCTCGGCCTGATTACCGCGTTTCAGAGTGTAAGCAGCGCCAGTGATGCCCTAAAGCAGGAGATGCTGGCCAGAGGAATCTCCATGGCCATGCTTACCACGGCAGGCGGGCTTATGGTCGCCATCCCATGCCTGGCAGGATATTACTTACTCAACAATCGCAGCGACTATCTTCTCGATAAGATAGAGGAGAAGGCCATGGGACTGGCCAATGCTTTATCTTCAATGAAGCACAAGAGGGTGATGGATGGCAAGATTGGGTAGAATACGTCATAAATCGGAAGAGGATACGGAATTGAATATGGTTCCTATTATGAACATGTTCATGGTCTTGATCCCATTTCTGTTGATGTCGGCCAGTTTTTACCAGATCAAGGCGATCAATACCTCGGTTCCTGTTCATGCCGATACACATGCGGGTAATCTCTCGAACAATGAAAAGGAAAAGATCACTGTCGTGCTTGAACTCAAAGAGAAAGAAATCCGTATTTCTGGTCTGTCAGAGACTCCCAACGATCTGTTTTTGTCTGAATTGAAAATGGTTATTTCAAGGCAACCAGATAGTGAAGCTTCCATGGATGAACTGGTTAATTTCTTGAAGGCGCTCAAGTCTCGGTATCCGGCCAGTGATACCCTGATTCTGATACCGGACGAAGAGGTCTTATATAGGGAAATCATTCAAACCATGGATAGCGCACGCAACTATGAAACAGAAACACTGTTTCCCAATATCGTGCTTTCGGGTTCGTTAGGATAGGAGACATGAAAAGTGGCACTAGGCAAAAGCAAAAAACGATCGCAGAAATTCGTTCCCCCCAAAATGATGCTGACTTCAATGATGGATATGTTTACCATTATCTTGATCTTTTTGCTTTTTTCTTTTTCAGAAAACCCAGAGGATCTGAAGTTAGACAAAGACTTGGAATTGCCCACTTCCACAGCCGAGGGCGAGTATCAAGAAACAATCAAAATCGTGCTTTCACAAAAAGAGTTGCGATTAAATGATGAGGTGATGGCTGCGGTACAGGGACGGCAGATCGCTGGGTTAACAAACGATAATCTTGAAAGCTCACCACTCTTTCAGGGGCTGAAAACATTCCGGATCGAATCCGAAAAATCGGAGAATGGTCAGGAGCCTCCCACACATGTTTTGTTGCTTTGCGATAGGTCGCATTCGTTTCAGACCATCAACAGAGTCATAAAGACCGCAGGATTGGCTGGATATCCAAACTTCCAATTCGCGGTTCTGGAAGAATAGTAGGAGCTCACATGGGCAGAATAATGAATGCGAAGGCGTTGGCTTTTACGTTGTGTGCAATGTTGTTTTTCTCTGCACCGTATCAGGCGTCAGAACAGGATGATGGGAAAGAAACGTCTGAACAGAAAGGACTCCAACAGCGCATAGATTTCGGCAGTTCCTATATCCTGGGTCAAAGCATCAAATCGGGCGCGGTCTATTTGATGCATCGCAAGAAGAGTGACATTAAAGGGATGCTCGATATGCGGGAACATTATCGCGATGAAATTATGCAAGATTATGCGCTGGAAAGTACGGCTTTGGTTCCTGAAACAGAGAAGCAGCAAGACAATGAAGCAACAAATAGAGATTAATCCATGGCATTGATCGGGACACCTGAAGAACAAAGGACAGAATTCTCCGAAGGAGACAGGATAACCTCTGCAATAACAGACCAGTCAGAGTGCGAGCCCTCTGCGCAATCGTGTCACCTCCGGGAAGTGCATTTTTCTATTTTCGAGAACTCGAACTATGTCGGTAAATGTCTCATCACAAAAAATCATATATCGATTGGGAGTAGTCATCATGCCGATGTCGTCTTAGATCACCAGCGTGTTGCGAACATTCATGCCTTTGTGCACTTTGAGAATGGGCAGGCGTTTCTAGAGAACAAGTACCCCAACAACGGACTAAGCCTGAACGGACATTCAGTCAAATCGTCTGAGTTGAACCACAGAGACGTCATCGAAATAGGCCCCTTTTCTTTGAAAATCAAACTAGCAGCTTCGAAAGCAATCGAGACTGAGAATAAAAGAGAAAGTGTGGTTGAAAAGCCATCAGAAAATGTTGTTAGGGACCCGTGCAAGATATCAGCTATGGCGGATGCCAGGTATTCCTTGACCTTGATCAATGAATACGATTCCAAGAAAAGCAGGCGAGATGCTGCTTTTCGTTTGGCCAGGATTGTCAGCTCCGATGCGGACAGGATCGAACTCTTCTTAGAGAAATCCAATGGACCTCTCAAAAGAGACTTGGATGCTCCGGCAGCAAGCCGCTGGCAGAGAGTCTTGGATAAGGCAGGATTCGCCTATGTGATTCAGCTCATGGATATAGATCGATATTCTGTCCCGCTAAATCATCGAGAAGTCAGAAGGCGCCATGAAGATGGACTCCTGCCAGACATGGGATATGTCATCGACCGTCGGAAACCGAAGGAGCCTCTTCACAATGAGCAGTTGTCTATTCCTCAATATGTAGATGATGAGGAGGAAGATGATCTGTGGGAAACACCCTTTTTGCTAAAGAGTAAGCTGGCCGATATCACTAAAGAGGGACAGGCCCGGCACAAGATGCCGACCCAATTGATGGTTATCAAAACGATTGGCGACAGCGTGGCTGACGCGCACTTCCTGAGAAAAGGAGAGAAGTACTCCATTCCGATAGAAAATGGCCATCTTCGACTGGTCGAGAATAAAGGTGAAGACAAGGCCTATGTCTTTTTCCCTTTTCATTTCGAGGGGCATGTGAGTCAGCATGGTGACAGGAAGACTGAATTAGGCATCTATAAGACAAAGGAGTATCTATATCGGAAGCGCAAAGAGCTTTATCGTATTCCTTTTCCAAAAAAAGGTTTTGTGACCATTTACGACGAGCCTTGCGAATATCGGATTTCCCAAACCCATGTACTTCCCAGTCCGAATGTGACGGTTCCTGAAACACCATCCACATTCACATGGCGGCATTGGGTTTCTTCAATGGGATCGCATTTAGTCGTATTGCTGTGCATTCTTATTTACGGGTATTTTCACACTGGCACGCCGGAAAAGATAGAACCTATTTTCGCAAAAGTCGATCCTGCCCTAATCAAACAGTTGGAACTGAAGAAGACCCCGGAGGTCCCAAAGAAGGAACTGCAACCACTCAAACCTGAACCGAGGCCTGTGGCGGAAAAAGTGGCGCCGGCAAAGAAAACACCCACAAAGAGAGTCACAAAAACGGCGTCAAAGAAGACTCAGAAAAAGAAGAGTCGGAAAACGCCTGGGACGGCTCAAGCAGCCAGCAAGGACCCAAATGCCGGAGGCGGGTTTGGTGAGGGAAACATCAAGAATCGCAACATTAACCAGACAGGGATTCTAAGCCTCCTCGGCAGCAAAGGCCCGGGCGACGGGCGGGCGGCTGTTGTCTCAGTAACCAATCTGGATGCGGTTCCGGTACCCGGAGCCACGGAAAAGAATTTTAGCGTGGGCGGTATCAAGGGTTCCCTTGGGGACGGGAAAATCGTGGTGGCAACCGGTGAATTTATTCAAACAAAGCAGTCCCAGCAAATACTGCGAAGCGCAGGGGCAAGCGGTGACGGACAAGTGGCAGCCCTGGAAAGAGGGGATACAGGGAAAAAGAAAGTCCAGGCCATGGTGACGGCAAAACTGAACCGCACAGTCAAGATCGAGGGAGGTATGAGCCGTGAGATGGTCAAACGAGTTATTGATCAACACCTCTCAGAGATCACTTACTGTTATGAATCTGCGTTAATATCAAACCCCAGCATTATGGGCCGGATTGCATTTGAATGGAAGATATTGATGTCAGGAGAGGTTGGAGAAATTCGGATTCTTGCTTCAAGTGTCAATTCTCATGAAGTTCACGATTGCATTAAGTCGGCCATCAAATCATGGCAGTTTCCCAAGCCGGTTGGAACGGAGGTCATCGTCAGTTATCCATTTGTATTTGATTTGGTCGCTTTTTAAGCAAGATAACAGAAACTCAATAGAAGGGGTCATATATGAACAGAAAGAGAATATGGGTTTTCGTGATCATAGGCCTCATGCTGTTATGGGGACAGATGGGCTGGTGCGAAGATCAAAACCAAGAAGAAAAGGTCTATGCGGTTCAAAACAAGGTGTTTCACCGCTATCATGAGATTGACTTTTCAGCGGGTTACAGCGCGGATGACGATTTTTTTCATCTCTATCCCTTGGGGTTTGGCTATACGTATCATCTGAACGAACATGTGTCATGGGAAGTGGCACGGGTGCAATATATGCTCACCCAAGACAAGGACCTGAAGAAAACGCTGGAATCAGAATTTGAAGTGCAACCCGAGCGATTTTCTGAGCCGAAATATATGGTCCACACCTATGCGATGTTTAAGCCTTTATACGGTAAAAGTGCTCTCTTAAATCGTGGAATTGTGAACCATGAAGTGTATGTTCTCGCAGGAGGCGGGGTAGCCCATTACGAATGGAACCAGAGCTCAGGTGAAAACAGGAGTGAGAGCGCTTTCTCAGTAAGTATTGGCGCGGGCATGAGGTATTTTCTGTCCGAACAATTTTGCATTAATCTTGAAATACGTGACCTAGTCAATTTCAGAGAAAGTGATACGGAGAATAACCTCATGCTTGGTGTTAGTTTCGGATATCGATTCAACCTGGGTGCACGTAGGGTTGAAGAAGATCAGAGTATGAAAAGACTAAAGAGAATTCTAGATGAAGACTAAAAGCCATATACGTACTCAGACGGCCGTTGGGATTTTGTTCTTTGTCCTGCTGAATGTCTTGAGTGTAGGATGCATATCCATCCCATGGTCATCTCTGTATCCGCGTTTTGGAGGGTCGGCAGGAGAAGTAGCGCTGAATGTTGATGATAAGGATGAGATGTTTGCCAAGGTTGAGGAAGGCGCCGGACCTCTGTTTCGAAAGGGCTATGAACATTATGTGCTGGGAGAATACGAAGCGGCCTGTCAAGTCTTGCACCAGTATATGGATGAGCGTACGCCGAACGATATAGATTATGAGTGGGCGGAATTCTTCTTAGGCATAGGTCTGAAAAAGAGAGGCTATTCCCATGCGGCCGTGGACACGTTGACGAATTTGGTCACAAGAAAGCCTAACCCTCAAATCGTCAGCTATTCTTTGGAGCTGTTGGAACAGATCAGCCGCTCAGGCCCCTTTGATCGGGATCTCTTGGTAGATCGAGGTCTTTCCGACCAGAGCTACGACTTTGTTGACGGCGAGATCGCAGACTTTGTTCACTATTATCAAGGGGAATACGATTGGGAACATGGTTTGTTCCAATGGGGTGATGAGCACTTCAGCAAGATTCAACCTGATACCTTTTATCATCAGAAATATGTTTTTAAGAAGGCGCTTCGAGCCCTGTATGGGGAGGGCGCAGACGAAGCCATTGATCTGTTAAAAAAGGTGATTTTGGAAATCCCGGATGGGGATCCTTTGAAGGATGACGTGCGAAAGACCCTGGCCCGTCTCTATTATGAAAAAGGAAAATACGCCGAAGCGGACTTTTTGTACCGGCAAATCGAGATGAACATCGTTGAGCAGGCGCAGAATCTCCTGGAACGGGCGTGGGCCCACTATCGGATGGGGAATCCGGAACGGGCCATGGGACTGCTCTATTCCTTTGAAGCGCCCAGCTACCGGACTTCATTTACGCCGGAGTTCTATATTCTGAAATCCTTTATCTATAAAGATGTCTGTCACTACAAGTCAGCTATGCGGGTATTGGATCAGTTCAAAGGCCGTTACGGTGAAGCCCTGGACAATATCTATCATCGTCAAAGCCCCCAGGATAATCCGGCAATGCTACTGGTGATTTTGAATAAACCAAAAGTAAAGCGCTTGTGGCGGTTTTTGAATCTGTTGGAACGGGAACACGCGCTTTGTCATGAAAGGGAAGAGGAAGAACTGAAAACCTATCTCGACGAAATATACAGCCTAAAGCGAGATGAGGTGGAGATGAAATTTCGAATTCTGGTCAATGATGAGTATGAAAAGATGGCCGACTCCATGCTTCGCTTCGAAGAAGAAGCCCATTTGATGGAATACGAAATCGGCCTGGATATGTACCAGCGTGTTCAGAGTTACCATTATTCCGAAGATCATTCGGAGCAAAACAGCGAGGATCCTCGGAAAGGAAGGGCGTTATACACCTTTCAGGGCGAATTTTGGAATGATGAATTGGATGACTATGAAGTCACTCTGATCAACAAGTGTGAAGGGGCAGAAGAATGGGACATATTTTTCAAATAGGAAGCTATATGCGAATACATTTGATCCTAGTCTTTGCTCTTTTGATATGGCTTGCTCCGGCCCAGGATTCTTGGGCTTCGGTTCAGTATGTCTATGAAAAGAAGGATGAGGCTGAAGAGAAGAAGCAGTATGTGATCAAGATGGAGCAAGATATAGAGAAATGTGAGCTGGCGATTATCAACACCAAGACGCTGATTGCGAGATCAAAAAATCGTCCCTATTTACCTGAGATCTATTTGAGATTGGCGGAGCTGTATATTGAAAAATCCCGCCTTGTCTATTTTTTGAGAAGAAGCCAACAAAAAGAGGAGGGAGAGCGTGCCCTCGAGCAGTATGAATCCAACATGCTCAAACAGCAAGCCATAGAGATATACAAGCGCATCCTGACGGAGCATCCCGATTTTGAGCA
>CAZCCX010000028.1:0-14356 GCA_964497115.1 uncultured Desulfobacteraceae bacterium | reverse complement strand
TGACATCATGATCAACTCCCAGGTGATGAATAATCAGCATTTCATGGTCAAGAAGATATTCGACAAGGCCCCACAGAAGATAGGAGGCCTATTTAAGGGAATTTCCGTTTACCATATAGACCAGATGGAAACGGAGATCGATCCCAAGGAAGACGACATTGCGGTCATCACATTGCCTCCCCCGGAAGTCCAGACGGCTATCGACCGTCTTGGAAGGATCGGGATGAGAGGGGCCCTCTATTTTGCATCACGATCCGTCACTGTTCCAAAAAACATGACGGTTCTAAACGAGGACGTCTCCACGACCCTGGGGATGCTGACCTATCAACTGACAGAGAAGAAAAACCGCCTTCCAAATCGTCTGAAGAAGACGGCCGATAGAATCATATAATGTGTCGGTCTCGTGAAAAGATAAAAACTACGTCACTCACGCAAGACTTTTCTCGACTACGGTCGGGGAACGGGAATGAGGAAATAGGGAAAAAGCGGACTTTTTGCCAACGTATCATGTGGCGATGGGATTACAGGGGCCAGAAAACGACATTCCATAGGGTATCGAAAAGATGGGAGATTCCGACGATTCGCACGGTTATATCGTGATTGACGAAAAAAAATGCAACGGATGCGTCCTTTGCATAAAGGTCTGTCCGACAAAGGCCATTCGAGTCAAAAAAGGAACAGCCCGTATTGAAGGACGTTGCATCTATTGCGGAGAATGTATTAGGGCATGCCCCAAAGAAGCGATCAAGGCCGTCATGACCGGTGACGATCTCTCAAGCCTATGCCGTCATGCGATCATAAGTGTTTCACCGGTCTTTTACACACAATTTGGAGAGGATGTCATGCCTAATGACATCCTCTTGGCACTGCGACGCACATTCCATTATATCTATGATCAAGGATACATGAACGAATTATGCAACTTGGCCACCGAATTGTACATTACGGAACGGCCTGCGGAAGGGGAATCCGTATGGCCTCTAATCTCGCCGAATTGTCCGGTTGTCAACAGAATCATTGCCCAACGCTACCCATCGCTATTAAAGCACCTTCTTCCCATAATCACGCCGCGCGAGCTTGCAGCAAGACACCTAAAAGAACGTCTTTACGCTGAAAGGCTATTCAATGAACCTATCGGTGTCTATGACATCACATCCTGTGCGGCAGAAATGATCTCCATAAGGGAGCCCGTGATTCTCTCGGAGTCCTATCTGGATGGGGCCTTGGGGATTCGTGAACTATTCAAAGTGATTCATAAGAACCTTCGAGAGACAGATGAGAATAGGGTACTGCATCAATCCGGCGGTATAGGTATGGGTTGGGGAATGTCCGGCGGAGAGATCGCAGGGATGAATGTAGGCAAATGTCTGGCTGTCTCAGGAATTCAGGAAACCATTCGATATCTGGAGAAAATCGAATTAGGGCTTTTCAGTGAAATAAAATATGTGGAGCTTCGAGCATGTCCCGAAGGCTGCATCGGAGGGCCGATGGCCGTTAAGGATAGATATCAAGCCAAGAACGATCTGCAAAGGCTCGTGCGGATGTTTGGCGTCGAGAAAAGAATAAATAATGCAGATGTTCAGAAAGCGTACAGAGAAGGATGGTTTTTTATTGATAGAAAAACGTTTTTAGCTAGGAGTGAATCAAAGCGCTTATCAATTTCCGAGGCTATTAAGCGACAAGAACAGGTGGAGAAAATACTGGGGCTTCTCCCAGGAAAAGAATGTGGCATATGTGGCAGCCCTGACTGCCGCACCTTTGCAGAAGACGTTGTTGACAGGCGGGACTCACTCGAAAATTGTCCTTTTCTAGACTTCAAATAGTATAGCGATGAGAAGATGTTAGTAGCTGCTGTCCGATTGATATCATTCTTCAGAAGATATCGGCTGATCAATCCACAAGACTGAAGGCGATGCACTGCAAATCTTTAGGAGCGGGATTTGACCAAATCTCAGGCATGGGTGCGCAAAAACTCCGTGCCGTTAGAGACGATGCCGGCTCTTTAGCAAGGCCTCTCATAAAAACAGGAATTATGATGATCTCTACTCCATTCTCTACTAATCGCTCTATCAGGAGTCTTATGAGATGATCCACTTCATGCTCTCTTTAGTACCGTAGGGGACAACTATTCAACCGGATTCATGATAACACCTGCATTCTAAAGCCTTACATTCTCAGACTTCGGCTATCTTTCCTTTGACTCCATCAAAGCCGTTAAAGTCTTTGATTAGGCAAGACAAAGGATCTTCTTCGGACACCTCATCGCATTGCCCGGCCCCGGGAATAGTAGTGATTTCACATTAAGGGAAGAGCACTTCTAGCAAAGCAATTAGACCTTCATTATCCTTATCATGGTTTGAAGCAATCACAATCTTTTTCATTGAATACCTCTGGGCATTTGTGGACCTTGTTAGGGTTTTGTTTTTTCTTCATAGGTTATCGATCTTGGTGAAGAGAGGGAGGATTTGCATTCTGTAAATTCATACCCCCATCTCAACAATAAACGTCCTGGTAAAAAATAGGCCAGCACGTATTTGGTGGAGGCTCGGAGAACTCGCTCTCATTCAGCACAGGGCTGGCCGTGACTCTGATCTTCTTTGAAGATCCAAAAAGTTAGATAGATTATAACTGCAGGCAGCATACCAAAGAACCGAAGAGACTGAAGTCCAACCAACTATCGAAAGACTTGGAGAATGTCAGAGATGATAGGAAAAAGGCCAAAATTAAATCAGGAAAAAGGATGTCTGGAACTTTTCCAGATCCTTCAAAAGTGAGTGATGATGAGACCACAGGCTCAGTCATAGACCCAGATTCATTTTCTGACATGCATTTTCATGGGCAACCTTGCGAAAAAAAGAATAACATCCAGTCTTGCGTTAGAACGCTATGGAATATGTCGTTTACAGTTTGTAAAAATATTCGACACGAGAAGGCATATTTGGTTGTTCTACTTCCACCCTTCCTTATTGTGATTTATCAGTATTTCCAAAATGTTAGAATAAGGTAAATCACCCTTTCATCTCTGGCACATTCGTTGCTTTTTAAGCTATCAGATGGCTCAAAAGTCAGGTTTTATGCGGCTTCTCCTCTCCAAGAGAGAACAATTGAAACACTGTGATTCCGATAGACCATGCTGGGAATGTCTTAAAATGTCTTGCCCCGTCAAAATCGCTTTTCAGACTCACAGAAGATCTCGCGTAATTCATACACGTCCAATAGACGGTAAACTTGCCGTCGAAGAAATTGTAACTACCACTGCAATTGATGGGGGATTTCGACGGCTCCTCAGCATGGGAGTTGATCAACAGCCTAAAAGCACATCGCTCTGGTATTGATAGGGTCTTTATTCACACAAATGGGCTAAGAGACGTTCATCCTTTTGGCCTAGGAATCCTCCAAAATTACTTCTCTGATTTTGTTTCAAGACCCGTGCGTGTTGTATTCACTGGAGAAAAAGCTTATGAACTGACTTCAGGAACGACGAATCACAAAAAATCAAAGTTGGGCGTCGGTCCTGTTGGCGAAGAATGCATATCTATCAAGCAGGGGAACGAAGCGGCAGGGTGGAATTGGTAATCGGTAGGGCGATCGGCACATTTTGAATCCTTTTACCAGGTCGACTGTATTTATGAAACCTTCTACTCTCGATGCCCTAAAGATAAGAGGATTAGGTTTTTATGGCGGAAATAGTTTTTCAGACTCTTGGAGGGCTGGGACTGTTTATATTCGGCATGAGGTCCATGTCCGAAGGGCTCAAGAGGGTTGCCGGCAAGAGATTGCGCACTATCTTGGCGGCCGTATCTTCAAACAGGGTCGTCGCATGCGCCGCCGGCACACTGGTCACAAGCATCATTCAAAGTTCAAGCACGATGACTGTGATACTGGTTGGATTCGTCGACGCGGGCCTGATAACCCTCACTCAGGCGATCGGAGTCGTCCTGGGGGCCAATGTCGGTACGACGGTCACCGCGCAATTAATTGCTTTCAATTTGGAAACCTATGCCCTGCCGGCCATTGCCGCGGGGGTTTCACTAAGATTCTTTGTTTCATCGAAAAAATGGCAGCAGTGGGGGGAAGTCCTACTGGGTTTCGGAATGTTGTTTTATGGATTGGCCACCATGAAGGCCGGGCTTGCGCCCCTGAGAGGGTCGCCGGCGTTTATTGACTTTTTGACCAAATTCCAGGCGCAAGATCTCCGGGAAATTCTCCTCTGTGTCCTTATCGGTACGGTCCTGACCATGACCGTACAGAGTTCAAGCGCCACGGTCGGCATCACCATGGCCTTGGCCAGCCAGGGGCTGATCAACTTTGAGGCGAGCGTAGCACTCGTCTTGGGTGACAATATCGGCACGACGATTACGGCGGAGTTGGCCAGCATCGGGTCGAGTCTTCGCGCTCACCAGGCGGCCAGAGCCCATACCCTTTTTAATGTTATCGGCGTCATCCTCATTCTTTCCGTCTTTCCGTGGTTCGTAAATGCAGTCACCTACTTGACCACCAATATCCAGGGAATCGGACTCCCGGATCTCCTTGTGGGGGAGGAGAAACCCTATATATCCCGTCACCTCGCCAACGCCCATACCCTTTTTAACGTCCTGAACGCGATGCTTTTCCTCTCTGTCCTTCCTTGGCTTGTCAAGACGGCCGTCTGGATTACCCCTCGTGGAAAGAGAGACCCACTGGATGAAGTCTATCATATCAAATATCTGGATAGTCGTTATCTGGACTCACCGGAAGTGGCGTTGATGCAGGCAAGGCGCGAGATCATCAGGATGGGAGGAGTGGCTCAGGTGATGTTTGATGAGGTCACTGAAAGCCTCATAACAAGAGACTTGAAGAAATTGTCTGTTTGGAAGGATAGAGAGGATGTGCTGGATAATCTTCAACGAGAGGTCACCGACTACCTGGTAAAGATTATGCAAGAGAACCTGGTTGTTGAGGAATCACAGGAAATTGCCTCAATGATGCGGATGAACAACAATATTGAGAGGATTGGGGATGAGTTGGAGGACATCGCCGAGGCGATCGAGAAGATCATTGAAGACAAGTTTTACTTCTCGGAACGGGCAATGCACGACTATACGACCATATCTTCTGCGGTCAGGGACTTCCTTATGCTTGTGGTCAAGGGACTGAGAGAAGAAAACAAGGAGAAATTCCCCGAGGCGGTAAAGTCGGTGAGTCATATTAACGAAATGGCCGATATAATGAGATCGAGGCACTATGATCGATTGGTCAGGGGGACATGTGAGATCGAAAGGGGCATGATTTTTATCGATCTTCTCAATGCCTTTGAAAAAATGAACGGCTTTTGCTTTAATGTCGAGCAGTCCTTAGCAGGTGTAAAATAGCCGTTCCTTCGCCGGAATCTGCTTCTTCATTTATACCTTTTTTTAGATTTACCACATGCTGATCTGCCTTTACACAATGTAAAAGTTGCCGACAGGGAGGGCTTTCAAATAAGCCCTCTTTATTCTTTCATGGGTCATTTCCCCTTTGTTTATCAATGAGTTATTAAGATCTGAGTTCACGTCCTTAATTGGCACAGCCGTTGCTCCCTTACAAAGCGTAACCATTCACAAGGATGAATCGCGTGAGAGCCCCTTTCACCATTTTGATTGCGGATCGGAACCGCTATGTCCGGGAATTCTTGAGGCGGGAGCTGACGGGAGAGGGCTACCAGGTCATGCTGGCAAAGAGCGGTCAGGAGGTTCTGGAGCTGATTGACGACAGGAAACATGCGGATCTCCTGATCCTGGACCTGGATGTGCCGGGAGTAAAGGAGCTGTCCATACTGGAGAAGGCGGAGGAACGCGTTTCCCCGTTACCGGTGGTGGTTCATTCCTTCTCTTCAGATTATCTTGAAGACCCAAGTTATCTGAGGCCAAGGGCTTTCGTGGAAAAAATGGGGACGAACATTGACTATCTTAAGCGAGTTGTCTTGGAGATGTTGGAGAAGTTTTACCCCATACGGTTTAACGCGGAAAGCCACATGGAAAGAGGGCCGGACGACGAGGAGATGGATTTGAAATGAAGCGACAAACTGAACGTGTTCAGTGAGATCCTGTAAAGGGAGGCGTGTATGGGGCATTCAGGTGCGGAGAAGGCTCATTCTAAATCGGGGCTGTGGGCGAACAGGCCCGGGTATAAACCGGGTTTATTGTTGATCGGCGCGATGCTTTTCTCGGGGGTGGTGCTCATCTCTCCGCCCCAGAGTATGGTCGATTTGGCGGCCAAGGTCCATCCCCCCGGATACGCCCTCTCTCAGGGGTGTAATACCATTACCGATAATATAAACAAAAAATTCTATCCCAATGCCTTTGAGGCCCAGAAGGTCTCCGAGGGCGAGGGACATGTAAAGTCGAATCCATTGATCACACCGAGAGATGCGGCCCAGATGGCCAAGGTGATGCTGGCGATCTTCGCCCTGGCCGTGTTTCTCTGGGGGACGGAGGCCCTTCCCCTGGGTGCGACCGATATCCTGGTGGGTGTCATGCTCTATCTTTTCAGCATCCTTCCCATCGAACAAATCTCCCAGGCCTATATGAAGGATGCCGTCTTTTTTATTTTCGGCATCCTGGTGGTGGCCGTGGGTGTCGGCAAGACCGGCCTTGATAAGAGAATAGGGTTGATCCTGTTGAGCCGCATCAAGAGTGCCAAGGCTTTTTCCTTTGTGTTCCTTCCCCTCCTGGGTATGGCGGCCAGCTTCTTATCCGAGCATGCCCTGGTGGCCCTCCTTATCCCCGTCCTTATGGGCATCTACAAAGTGACCTGCAAGATATATGGGGTCGAGAAAGACAGGGCCCTGGCCGTCTTTCTGTTGCTGGGCGTCTGTTTTGCAGCCAACCACGGCGGTCCCGGTTCTCCTGCGGCCGGAGGAAGAAATGCCATCATGGCCGGTTATTTAATGGGCCACGGTAGCCCCATATCTTTTTTGGAGTGGATGAAATATGGAATGCCCTTTGTCCCCTTGATGGCTATTGTCATAGGGGCCTATATGTATCTTCGCTGCAAACCGAGGTTTCAGGTTCAAGATATCAACCCCAGCCAGATCGTGAAAGCGGAAGTGGCCAGGATGCCCAAGTTCGGAGGAAAAGAGGCCATGATGGCCGCCATTCTGGTCGCTTTGGTGGCGGCCTGGGTTATCCTTGGGGAACATTCCGGCTTGGGCGGGCCGACCCTTTATGCCGTCATGGCCATGTTCCTCTGCCGCATTGTCACCTGGGATGACATTCAGGAAGGCGTGGCCTTTGATATCGTGGGTCTGTATGCCGCCGCCTGCGCCATGGGTGTGGGACTGAGTTTTACCGGTGGGGCACTCTGGCTGGCCAATACGTTCGTCGGTTTTTTGCCGGATGCCATGGCTCAAGGGGACATGCTGGTCATAGGAGTCAGCCTGCTGACCGGAGCCATGACCAACTTCATGAGTGACGGCGCCACGGTTGCCGCCCTAGGGCCTATCGTCCTGCCCATGGCGGACCTGGCCGGTGTCCATGTGTGGAAACTGGGTCTCGCCTGTGCCTTTTCCTCTTCCTTTGCCAATTTCTTGGTGGTGGGCACCCCCAATAATGCCATTGTCTTCGGCATGGGAAAAGACCCTGAGACGGGGGAAAGGCTTTTGGATGTGTTTGATTTTGTGAAATATGGACTTCCCGTCACCATTCTAGCATGGCTTGTCCTCTGGTTCTGGACCATTCTGGGCTACTGGCAGTTGATGTCGTGGCCTGGGGTTTTTTGATTCGAGACACGGGTAGGCGGGTGGCATGAAATGAAAAGTACTATTTATGCAAGCCTTCAGAGAAAGATCATTTCTATTACCCTAGTGGTCTCATTCGCGCCGATTCTCCTTCTTGGCGGAACGATTTATTACCAGTTTGCCCGGGTGTATAAGGATAAGATTGAAGAACAGATGCGATACAGGGCGCGGGCGCAGGCGGAGGCCGTGGATCTGTTTTTAAAGGAACGGACCGCCATTCTCTCGGCCATGGCTGACACCCACAGTTTTCAGGCTCTGAAGGAGGAAGAGAATCTCTCAAAGGTGTTCCAGGTCATCAATCTTCGGGCCGGCGCCTTCGTGGACCTCGGGGTCATTGACAGCGCCGGTGAGCACGTCGCCTATGTGGGACCCTACGACCTTAAAGGTCTGAAGTACGATCAACAACCTTGGTTTGCCGAAGCCTTGAGCAAGGGGATATATATCAGTGATGTCTATACGGGGTACCGGCAGTCACCCCATTTCGTCATTGCCGTACGCCGTCATGAAAACCAGCGGATTTGGATTCTGAGGGCGACCGTTGATCCGAATATCTTCGGAAGCATTGTCATATCGGCCCAGGTCGGAAGGACCGGAGATGCCTATATTCTAAACAAAGACGGGGTTTATCAGACTCATCCACGCTTCGAGGGAGATATCCTCTCTGAAGCCAGCCTGAATACGACCCTGTTTGGAAGAAGTACCACCGTTAACGAACAGTTGAACGGTCACGGCAGAAGGCTGCTCTATGCAGGAAGTTGGTTGAAGAATAAAGATTGGCTCCTGATCATCAGCCAGGATCCGGCCGAAGAGATGGGAGGCCTGTTTGCAACGAGAAATGTAGAAATTGCTATCATCTTAGGCGGGATTTTGGCGATCGTTTTGATGACGGTCTTTACCACCCGCCTCACCGTCACCCGCTTGCGGCAAGCCGACATGAGGATGAATGAGCTCAATGCGCAACTCGTCCAGTCAGACAAGCTGGCCGCTTTGGGGAAAATGGCCGTGGGTGTGGCCCATGAGATCAACAACCCCTTGGCCGTGATCCAGCAGAAAACCGGTTGGATGGAAGACCTTTTGACTGAAGAGGTGTTTGAGAAAAGTCGACATCTTGAAGAGTACATCTCCTCCATTCGAAAGATCGATGAGCACGTGGAGCGGGCACGAAAGATCGTCCATAGCATGCTCGGGTTTGTTCGCAGGATGGAACCTTATTTAGAGGATGTGGACATCAACGCTACCCTGAATCAGACCATTACCCTTTTAGAGAATTCTGCCCGCTTGAACAACATCGACATTCGAACAGATCTGGCGCCTGATTTGCCGATTATTGCCGGTGATCAGGCTCAGCTCCAGCAGGTCTTCATGAATTTGATCTCAAATGCCATTGACGCCGTAGAAAAGGATGGGCTCATTCAGGTGAAGAGTCGGCAGACGGATTCGTCGTATATCGCGGTGAGCATCGCGGACAACGGCCCCGGCATCCCGGAAAAAGAACAGAAAAAGATCTTTGATCCCTTTTTTACCACAAAAAGGTCCGAAGGAAAAGGGACGGGTTTGGGCCTGTGGGTCAGTCATAATATTATGGAAAAGATGGGGGGCAACATTACTTTCAGCAGCCAGGAGGGGAAAGGCTGTACGTTCTTCGTAACGATTCCTATGATTATTCCTGAAAAAAAATAGGATGGAGGAGGGTTACATGGATTCTTTCAGAGTATTGGTCGTGGACGACGAACAGGATTTCTTGGAGACGCTGGTCAATCGATTAAATATAAGAAACATTGATGCCACGGGTGTTTTGAGCGGTGAGAAGGCCTTAGAAGAGGTGAAAAAGAGGCTCTTTGATGTGGTCATCCTAGATATCAAGATGCCGGGCGGGATGGACGGCATCGAAGCCCTGAGAGAAATCAAAAACATTCAACCCCTTGCCGAAGTGATCTTGCTGACCGGTCACGCATCGGTGGAAACCAGCATTGAGGGGATGAAGCTGGGGGCCTTTGATTATCTGTTGAAGCCCATAAAACTTGAAGACCTGATGGTAAAACTGGCCCAAGCCTTTGAAAAGAAGAACGGCCATGAGCAAAAGATTCGAAAGGCGAGGATCAAAGAGTTGATGCGATTTCCTGGAAGGGTGTTTGACCAGGAAAAGGAAGATAAGAAATAACATGATGAATCGGCGGCCGAAGGGGATGAAACAAGACCGTTACGCGACCATGAAGAAGACCATTCTGGCCTGTATGATCCTTGTGCCGGTGATCCCGTTTATTCTGGTCCTGGGTGTCGGATACTATTACTTCACGACCTCCCTGGAGTCCAGCACGATTTCCAGCATGAAACGGATCATCGAAGACCACCGGCAAATGATTGATTCTTTCCTTCGCGAAAGAAAGGCCGATCTTGAGTTCATTCTCAATTCCTACTCCTATGACACCCTGGCCGACCCTGAGAGACTCTCCGATATCCTGACTCAGTTGCAAAAGAAATCCAGCGCTTTTGTCGACCTGGGTCTGTTCAATGAGGACGGTATTCACGTCAACTACTCAGGGCCCTATCAATTGGCAGGAATGGACTATGGGCAAGAGGATTGGTTTAAACAGGTCGTCAAAGAAGGTTACTACATCAGCGATATTTTTATGGGTTTTCGCATGCTCCCCCACTTTATTATCGCCGTGACGCGGGCAGACGCAGAAGGAAAACGGGTCCTTCGCGCAACCATCGATACCCACACCTTCAGTGGGCTCGTCAAAAAGGTGAGCATCGGAAAGACGGGGGAAGGGTACATCCTGAATGCCGAAGGGGTGTTTCAGACGGAACGCCGCTCAGGTGGAAACCTGATGGACACAGACCCGGATAACCTCAGGCATGACCCGGACGAGCCGGGCACAAAGACGTTCACACAAAAGGACCTGAGAGGCGAAGACAGTTTTTTCGCTACGACCTGGATGCAAGAGAAAAAGTGGCTGTTGGTGGTCAGGCAGGAAAAGGCCGACGTGTTCAGGGACCTTCGTTCGGCGGCATATATCATCGCCCTTATTGCCGTCATCGGAGGTGGAGCTATCATCGTCATCGCCTTCTATTTGACTCATCGCATTGTCAGACGCATGGAGGAAATGGATTCGGAAAAGGATCGGTTAGGCGAACAGCTTATTCAAGCGGGCCGTTTGGCCGAGCTGGGGGAGATGGCCGCCGGCTTTGCCCATGAGATCAACAATCCCCTTCAGATCATGAAATCGGAACAGACCCTTATTCAGACGATCTTGTCGGATCTAAAGGAAAAAGGCCGAATAGAGGAGTCGGAAGATCTTGCAGAACTTGAAGATTCGGTCCGTCAAATAACGCTGCAGACAGACCGTTGCGCGGAGATCACTCGATCGATCCTCAGATTCGGAAGACAGGGAGAATCCGAGGCCAAGGATGTGTCTCTTCAGACCTTCATTCCAGAGGTTGTGGCCATGATCAAAAAGAAGGCGGGCGTCCACGGCATTCGCATCGAGCAGGAACTCGCACGAGACGCCCCCCCTGTTTATGTGGATTCAACACAGTTGCAGCAGGTCCTGCTGAATCTTTTTAATAACGCCATTGATGCCACTATCGACAAACATGGGGTCGAGGGGGGTGAAATCTCGGTAGAGGCGGCACGCAGTGATGACGGCAAGGTGAAGATCACGGTCCAAGACAACGGCTGCGGTATCAGTTCAGAGAGCTTGGACAAGATCTTCAGCCCGTTTTTTACCACCAAACCGGTCGGAAAGGGGACGGGATTGGGCCTGTCTATCTGTTACGGGATTGTCGGGAATATGGGGGGCATCATGGAGGTCAGCAGTGAGCAAGGGATCGGCACGGCCATGACCATTCGTCTTCCGCCTTCGGGTTAGGATGCCGTTTTCAGACCCCTTAAATCGGGCATTTAGGCATAAACGTCCTATCAAAGGCAGAGGGAGTAAAACATGGAAAAAATGACGATCATGTTGGTGGACGATGAAGAAAGGTTTCTTTCCACCACCAAGAAGTTGCTTTCAAGAAAGGGTATTGATTTGCTGACGGCCTTGAGCGGGGCCGAGGCCCTGGAAAGACTCGGGTTCCACGACATCCACGTGGTCATACTGGATGTCAAGATGCCGGGCATGGACGGCATGACCACCCTTCGGGAGATCAAAAGGCAATATCCTTTGACCGAGGTCATCATGTTGACGGGCCACGCGACAGTGGAGTCCGCCGTAGAAGGTCTCAAGTCCGGCGCTACGGATTATCTGATGAAGCCCGCCGATATCGAGGAACTTCTTGAAAAGGCAGAAGAGGCCTTTGAGAAGAGGAAACGATTGGAAGAAAAGATTCGTGTGGCCCAGACCCGGCTTTCTATGAAATCGCCGAGAGAGATTCTAAGAGAAACCGAATAAGCTCGATACGTGATATGGATGAAAGTGGTGTCGGAATGAAGAAACAGAAGAAGAGCAATCGTAGGATGGGGATAACAATGTTTACAAGAGAGACGGAGCGCGCCTTCTTCTTTTATGCCACGGTGGCGATGTTTTTCTTGTACGTCATTTCAAGGCTTTTAGGTGGGTGAGTCGGTCGATTCGCAGCCTTTGCGTGAGCGATGTTGCAGGTCCGTATTGTTCGAATCAGTCGTTTGAAAAGGAGGAAAACGTGGTTGAGTCAAAGAAAAAGGCATCAGGGTATGACAAGTACATCGACTGGCGGCTCTTTGCCCTTCCCGTGGGGGTACTCGTCCTCTTGCTCTTCATCCCTACACCCAAAAGCATGCTCGATGTAGGCGTGGAATATGCCCTTGGCCCCAAACACGTCCAGACGTTTTTTGCTAAGGAACTCTTTGATACGGAGACGACGGAACTCTCCCAATGGCAGATCCAGATGGTCAGAATGATGGAGACAAGCATTCAAAAGTCCTCATTTTCTTATGCTTCCTTTATTTCAAGGAGTGAAAAATGGTGCGAGACGAATAATATCCCGACCACAAAGGAACATCTGGAACAGGTCATGGCCTTTGCAAAAAAAATAACGCCTGAAAGGTTCAGGATTCTCATGGATCAGGCCTATCTGTTAAGAGCCGAGGGACTTTCCTTTGGCAAGCTTAGCGAAGAGGAGAAGATCACGGCCAAAGAGGCGGGTTTTCATGTCAAGATGGCCGTGGGTATTGTCCTTTTCGTGGTCCTATGCTTTATGACCGAGGCTATGCCGCTCCCTATGGTCTCCTTCAGTATAGGCATCATCGCCCTGCTGAGCGGGATCGTGACCCGAGAGACGGTCGCTGGACTTTACTGGTCCGATGCCACATGGTTCATTATGGGGAGCCTGATGTTTGCCACGGCCTTTGTCAAGACCGGCGTGGATAAACGGATCGCTATGATGATGTTCGGCAGATTGAAAAACCCGGACATCAAATGGGTGACCCTCATCATCGTGTGCATTATCGCGCCTTTGACCATGTTTATGTCCGATCACGCCTTGGCCGCGATGTTTTTGCCCATCGGCATTCTCCTATATTCGGCGTCAACCAGCGCCGCCGGCAGAGAAGATCCGGAGTTGGCCAAGATGCTGATGATCACCATTGCGATGGCCTGTAACCTCGGAGGTTCGCTTGCTCCATCCGGCGCCGCACGTAACATTATCATGATGAACTATGCGGAGGATATGTTCGGCATCGGCATGGGGTTCGGGCAATGGTGTATATATTGTGTCCCTTTTCTAATCTTTACGGTGCCCCTGACATGGATTGTGATCAATTGGCGCTTTAGGCCCTCCATCAGGAATCTTGGCGAAGCCTTGGACGTAGCGAAAGAAGAGACGATGAGGATGGGATGGAAATGGACCAGGGAGCAAAAGGTGGCGGTCACGATCTTCCTGATCATGCTTTTTTTCTGGATTACGGAAAACAACCTCATTCTCAAATGGACCGGTATAAGGTTTGGTATCGGGGTGATCGCCGTCATGGGCGCCGTTGCCTACATTTTTGCCGGGATTGTGAACTGGCGGGACTACCAGACAAAAGTAGACTGGGGGGTGGTATGGCTCTACGCAGGCGCCATAATCTTCGGTCGCGTCCTTGTAGAGACGGGTGGGGCTTACTGGATCGCGCGGACTTTGCTGCAATTCACTGTCCCATTGGGATTGGGGGAAGGCCTCGGTCTTATGCTTACGGGAAACGCCATCACGGGCTTGCTTACACAGCTCATGGCGGATGGGCCGGCCTGCGCAGCGGTGGGTCCGGTGACGCTGGCCATGGGAGGCATTGTACATCCGGGGAGTGCCATTATCCCCTTCATGGCCATGGGAACGGCCATCGCGTCATCTTTCGCCTACTGCCTTGTCATCGGGACGCCCCCCAATGCCATTGTATACGCCAGTGGGTACCTGGAGCCAAAGGACTATTTGAGGGTGGGCCTTATTCTCTGGGTTACAAACATGGCCGGACTTATGTTGTTGGGATCCACATACTGGAGATGGTTGGGTTGGCCAGGGTTAACATCGTTTTAGTCTCTGTTTGGGTTTACTTCTCCGCAAGCTTGTTGGCGCGAAGCGGAAATCCCGTTCGTTGGGGCTGCGTTTCTGTCATTCCCGCGAAAGCGGGAATCTAGATTCCGG
>CAZCCX010000027.1:0-14414 GCA_964497115.1 uncultured Desulfobacteraceae bacterium | reverse complement strand
CCCGCTGCTTGTTGGAGCGTAGCGGAGATCCCGCTCATCGGGGCGGCGGGGAAATTCCTTAATGTGAGACAGGGTCTCAACATAGATATAGACGATATGGCCAAGCGGGGTAAACGGAATTGCCGGAAAAAGCGATGATCATCAACGGTAAAGAAAATCTCAGAAGACGGGTATCCTCGGCCCGGTTCTTCAGAGTCGTCTATGAAACGCTGCTTCATCCGGGGAGTTTCTATGAAAGGCTTTCCCCACAAGGCGGATACGCACCTCCGATCATCTTTCTTTTTTTATGCAGCCTTCTTTTCAGCATCTTCGGAAGCTTCTATACGGTCCAGAAGAATATGCTCTTCGCAGTCGTATTTTTTATAAACGCGTTTCTAATGCCGTTTGTCACGGCATTCCTTGCATATCTCGCGACCCTGTTTCTGTGTAGACATGCATTTGCGTATCAGGCCATGCTCGGCATTACGGCCTATGCCAACGTGACGCTCCTGCTCGCCTGGATTCCCGGCTTTTCATGGGTCACAGGGATCTGGACGTACTCCCTGATCGGCCTTGGGATGATCAAAGTAGGGCGTATTACGGCCTTAAGGGCCTTTTTGACAGTTTTGGTCACGGCCGGCAGCCTGTTCGTTTTGATTCAATTCGTGATTATTGCGGGCGGACAGAGATGAGCTATTTTGATGCAGCCTCTGAAGGAGATCTGAAAAATGGATGAAAAAATAAAGGTGCTGATGGTGGATGATGAGGAGCGGTTTCGGGCTACAACCAAAAAGCTTCTTGGTCGGAAAGGCTTTGAGACCATTTTGGCTGCAAACGGTGAAGAGGCCCTTGAAAAACTCACGGAAGATCCGGATGTGGTGATTCTGGATATTAAAATGCCCGGCATGGACGGCCACCAGGTTTTAAGGGAGATCAAGGGACGTTCCCCTGATCTCCCCGTGATCATGCTCACGGGTCACGGGGCCTTGCCATCGGCTAGGGAATCACTTGTTGAAGGGGCGTTTGATTACCTGACAAAGCCGTGCGATATCACGATTCTTGCCGGCAAAATCCATGAGGCATTTGAATATAGAACAGACAAAGGACGCCCTCCCCGGGAGATGAAGATCAAGGACGTGATGATACCCCTTCAGGAATATACGAAGGTTTATCACAACCAGACAGTCAAAGAAGCCATTATCAAGTTGAAGATGTCCTTCCTCAAGCAGGTGGCAACAAGCCGGATCATGGAAACCGGACACCGTTCCCTCCTTGTACTGGACGGGAAGGGTGGAGTTCAGGGCATTCTGTCAATCACGGATCTACTTAAAGCGATCATGCCAGGATACCTCAGTGCCGCCAAACCATCCATGGCAGACAGCATTCAGTATTCTCCCATGTTTTGGAGGGGCATGTTCACAAACGCGATACAAGATCTGTTAAGGGTACGAGTTGAAGATATCATGTCCGAAGTCCCCCTCAACATTGATGGGGAATCCAATCTCATGGAAGCCACTTATATGATGATCACGCAAAACGTCAGACGCCTGCTTGTCGTCAAGTCAGGCAAAGCCGTCGGCGTCATTCGGGAACAGGATCTCTTCTTTGAGATGGAAAGAATTCAGCGAAATATGATGTAGTTCTTGATTTGAAAAAGGGGGAAAAAGATGCTTGTAAAAAACTGGATGAGTCATCCGGCCATTACAATCGGCATAGAGACCTATATTAAAGACGCTGCAAAGCTAATGGAAACCCACCACATAAGAGGATTACCTGTATTGAGCGAGGGAAGATTGGCGGGTTACATTACGGATAAAGAGATAAAGAGGGCATCGGCCTCTGAAGTCAGCAGGCTGGAATATGTTCCGGAAATGTACCGAATGATCACTCACATCAAAGCAAGGGAGTTTATGATAAAGAATCCTACTAAAATCCTAACTAATTACACTGTCGAAAAGGCCGCAGAGATTATGATGGAAAATAAACTATCAAGCGCACCTGTGGTGGACCGTGAAGGGGATTTGAAGGGGGTTGTTTCCCAGACGGATATTTTTCGGTCCCTAATTTCCTTTATGGGGACCAAAAAAGACGGAATTCAATTCGCGTTTCAGCTGGAAAATCGACCCGGCTCGATTAAAGAAGTCACCGACCTTATTCGAATGTTTGGCGGTCGTATTGAAGGCATTCAAAGCTCTTCTTATCGTGTTCCTGAGGCCTTTCGTAATGTATATATCCGTATCTACGGCGTCGATGTATCCAGGAGGCAGAAGCTGAAAACAGAGTTAATGAGCAGGTTTTCTTTACTTTATGTCGTCAAACAGAGAGGTGAAGAATATGAAGTCTGGAAAAATCAATGAGACCGGAGGACCTATTTATTATAGGCCTTCGCCTTCTTCCGGGTGCTTTTTCTAAGAAACAAAGAGGTTATGGACAAAGGATTCATTGTCCTCTTTTATAGCCGTGAAGGATAGTCCGTGATACCAGAGGTCTAAATGGAAGATCTTGTGCGGGAAAATGACGGCGCTCATCATGATAAAGATAAGACGGTAGAGAGGAAAACGCGTTACTCCAGGTTGTATCGCAAGTTCGTCGGGTTAACCCTCGGCTGTTCCCTTGCGCCTCTGCTCTTGGTCGGATGGGCGATAAACGTCCATTACACCCGCTTTGCCGTCTCCCGAATGACCGATTTCTTTCAAGCGCAGGTGGAGAACCATCGCAGGATTATCGAATCATTTTTGAAAGAGAGGTGTTCCAGACTCCGATTGATCGCCGAGACCCATTCCAAGGATATGTTGGCGCAGAGCCCCAATCTTTCGCGAGTCTTTGAAATCATGAACCGGGAATACGGATCCTTTACAGATTTGGGGATCATCAATGATCACGGCGAGCATTTGGCCTATGTGGGGCCCTATGATCTTCTGGATATGAACTACTCGGAGGAATTCTGGTTTAAACAAGTCATGGACAAAGGCCTCTATATAAGCGACATGTTCACCGGGTTTCGAAAGGTCCCTCATTTTGTCATCGCCGTCACCCACACGGAAAAAGCGGAAACGTGGATTCTCAGGGCGACCATTGATACCGATGTTTTTCGCTCCCTTGTAGAAGACGTTCGAATCGGCAGAACCGGTGAAGTCTGTCTTCTAAACCGGCAAGGGATCTTTCAGACGAGTCCTCGTTTTACGGGAAAAATCATGGAAAAGGCCCCCTTCCCAGCAGAAGACGTCCATGAGGGGATTCGAGTGCGCATCTCAAAGCTCAATCCAAAGGAGACACAACAACCTTTTCCGGGCCGGATCGTGGCGACCACGTGGCTTGACGAGCCTCAATGGATGCTGGTCGTGAAGCAGGATTATTCTGAAGCATTCAATGAGGTCAACCAGGCAAATTATGCTATCTTGATCTTTCTTCACTTCAGTGCACTCACCATCCTGATTGTCTCAATCCTCATTACAAGGTACATGATCCAGCTTATCAAGAAGCGCGACGGTGAAGCGGCCCGACTGAATGAGCAACTCATGCAGGCGGGGAAATTGGCCGCTGTCGGTGAGCTTTCTGCGGGCGTGGCCCACGAGATCAATAATCCCCTCGCCATCATATTGACCGAAAGACAGATACTCCTGGATTTGGCTGAACAGACCCAGGCCTTGGACGACCCCTTCAGAAGGCAGTTGACCCAGTCCCTTGCGCAGATGGACCGCCAAGTCCATCGATGCAAACGGATCACTCAGAATCTGCTTCGATTCTCTCGACGCACCAAGTCGGCTATTGAAACCGTGGATCTTAATATATTTATCATGGAAATCATTGAGCTTATGGAACGAGAGGCTAGAACAGGCGGCATCACGTTCACCTGCGATCTGGACGATAATCTGGCACCGCTCCTTTCCGACCCCTCCCTGCTCCAACAGTTATTTCTCAACATGGTCACCAACGCCATTGATGCCCATGAGGGGAAAGCGTACGGAACGATCCATATTCGGACCCGATCAGACGATCAAAATCAGGGGGTGAGAATCGAAATCACCGATACGGGCTCAGGTATTTCTCCGGAGAACCTGGAGAAGATTTTCGACCCGTTCTTTACCACAAAGCCGGTGGGGAGGGGAACGGGCCTGGGTCTTTCGATCTGTTACAGTATCGTCAAACAACTGGGAGGAGAGATCAGGGTCCGGAGTGAACCGGGAAAAGAGACCGAATTCACCGTCTTTCTCCCCTACCGTTCACCAGTCAATCCGGATGAGCCTGCGACAGACGAGGGTAAAAACTAAAAACCTTTTAGGTTCATAAGTATTGCAAACAAAGGAGGGAAAACAATGAAGGAATCCAGAATTTTGCTGGTAGATGACGAGACCGTCTTCACCGACAACATGACGAGACTCTTGACGACTAGAGGATATTTCGTCACGGCTGTAAATAGCGGCGCCGCCGCCCTCGAGGTCCTTGGGGAAAAAGATTTTGACGTGACTGTCCTGGATCTGAAGATGCCGGGTATGGATGGGATCACCACCTTGAAAGAGATCAAAAAACTGGGGATTTTTACTCAAACCCTTATCTTGACCGGCCACGGTTCCATCGATACGGCCCTGGAGGCGGTCAAACTCGGCGCCTACGATTACCTGACAAAGCCCTGTGAAATTGATGAGTTGGTGACCAAGATAGAGGGAGCGTGGGAGAAGAAGGATAAGGAGGAGAAAAGGGATACGCAAGAGAAGATCCAAAAAGTGGTGGAGTCTCCTTCGTCGGTTTTTGGCCTGTTTCCCAAAAGAAAAGGGAAGGGCTGAAAAAGACAAGGAGGACTAACAGGTTACTTCGATGAGTCGTATTTCGCCCGGCAGCGTGGGACAAGCAAAAACACAAACGGTCTTCTTCGTCAGTGCTTGCCTGTAAGAACTGTGCGGTCCCCTCGGCCAGAGAAGCCCTGGTTTGAAGGGGCCTCTTTGATTATCCTGCAAAACCTCGTGATATGGATCTCCTGGCGGCCAAGATTATCGATGCCTACCGGCATGGGGGAAAAAGGGGCTTTCCTGAGGAAGAAGCGATTACGGAAGTGATGATCCCTATTGATGAGTACACCACTCTAGACGGCGAGCAGACCGTCATAGAGGCCATAAAGAAGTTAGAAGAATCTTTTGGCTCTAAGGTGTCTATCAGCCGTATTATGGAGACGGGGCATCGCTCAGTCCTTGTCCTTGATGACAGAGGGATAGTACAGGGAGTTCTGGCCATTAAGGACCTGCTTGAAGCACTAATGCCCGCCTATCTCAGCGCCCCCACACCATCCATGGCAGATAGCATCCAGCATTCCCCTATGTTTTTGAGGGGCATGTTCACTAGGAAGGTCCGGGGACTGGCGAAAGAGAAAGTCAAAGAGATCACGTCCCCGGCACCTTTCACAATTGATGGGAAATCAACCCTTATGGAGGCCACCTACGTGATGTTGAACAACAAGAGGAGGCGTTTGACTGTTTTAAGATCCGGAGAGGTGGTAGGCGTGATTAGGGAGCAGGATCTGTTTTTTGAAATGGAAAGAATTCAGCAAGGCATGTCCTAGTGTCACGTCAAGTATCAAGTGACGGGCGACTGGTTCCCATGTTGGGGCATGGAGACCAGGCACGATTTGTGCGACATCACAAAATTGACATGAGAGTGGTCTTTTTTTGCACGCTGAAACGTATCCTTCAATGAGTCATACCTTCTTATTTCTTGACCATAACACCAACACTGTATCCGATCAGCGGTGTGCCCAAGACACTTAGAACCGTTAATATCAGCGTGTATATCCACCCGAAATAGGAAATCATAACCGGCAAAAGAAAGGGCTTAACGGACCTGTTTCCTAAAAAAACAGCGATCAACGAGTTGGGAAAACCCCTTTCATGGAGGTTTTTGAGCAAAGGATACCACGCATATATAGGACCCATGGACAGAATTCCCGCCGTCATTGTGAGAAGTACTTCCCGGACACCGACGCCTTTGTCAAGTAATTTTGTAATATGCCCCGGTCTTAAAAACAGATTTAAAAACACCATAAAAATGAAGGCGAGGCAGAATGGAAAAAGGATATTGAGGAAAATCTTGCCGCTGCATTCAAGGGCTTGAAAAGCCTTATCAGGGATTTCGGCAAAGAGGATTCCATAGATGCCCAAAACAGAGGCCGGAAAGAGCCATGTTCGAAGGGTCCGTCTTTCGCGGATCGTATCGGAAAGTCTAGGATTGTTCACGGAATTTACCCTCTAAAAAAGAACAGAATACCTACGGTAAGTGCGGCTATCAACATCGAAAGAACAAAAGACAAGCCGTTCCGAACCAGGGCAAATCTCCAGCCCAAGGCTGCCGACTCGGCGGGTAACTGGATCAAACCGACATTGACCCATGCAAGGATGAAGGCCGTCACCCCAAAGAGGCCGACGCCGAATTCCAGGAGTTCCCCTCCGATGATGTAGCTGTTAATTGGATTTCCCGCAATAAGACTACCAAAGCAGGCCCCAAAAAACGTATCCCATGCCCGGTTCCCGGTAAATACGGAGGACACGAACTCCTTAGTCACAAATACCTGGAAAAGCCCTATGAGGAGGATCACGCCCACGATGATCGGCATGATCTTGAAAAACTGTTCCCCTGAACTCTTCAGTGCATGAATCAACTTGTCTCTACTGATTCTATCATCTCTTACACCGGGTTTTGGATAATCATGATCACCATCTTTATATCGCTCGACAGCTTCTCCCACGGTTCCTTCGACGCCTATCCATACTTCGATGTTATTGGCCGAGAGATAATGTTCCGCCGTAGGGCTGCAATAGCCGGTCAAGACAGCATCGACCTTCCTGTCGATGGCGACCGCCACAGCCTGCATACCGCCGCCTTGTCCGACAGTCCCCGGATTCGGCACCACCTCAAAGGCCATAGTCTCCGTATCAATGATGATTAGATACCGAGAAGTCCCGAACCTGTGTTCCACTCGCGAATTCAGATCATGGCCATCGGTTGAAATCGCAATTTTCAATGGACTCTCCTTTCCTGACGTCTCTAAGATACAGGATTCTATATCATTTTGGCTGCAATGATCAACAGCACAATACCGATGGTCATCCTTATCTGTTTTTGTTTGAGTTTTTCCGTCATTAGCCATGAGCCTGCCACAGCGCCCAACGCGGAACCGACCGCAGTAAATCCCAAGAGAGGCATATTGATATTCCCGAGAGATGCATGACCGATAAAGCCGGAAAAAGATGAAAAAATAACAATGAACGAGGTGGTAGCAGAGGCCTTTCGCGGTTCAAGTCCAAGCCGGACCAGAATTGGCACAATGAAATTTCCTCCGCCCACACCCAGAAGGCCGCCGAGAAATCCCGCAAAGGCGCCGACCGATAGACCATAAATAACCTGTTGGGTTTGGGAACGCTCCTCATTATTTGGTTTGGGTTCATAAAGAAGCATCAATAATGAGGCAAAGAGCAAAAATCCGACAAACAACCACTGAAGCAGTTCCCGATCCAGTCCTTTGCCGACATATGCTCCAACAGGCGAAAGTGTTGTTGCCACAATCAGAATCGGAATCGCGATTTTCCAGAGAATGAGCCTTTTTTTGGCAAAACGATATGAAGCGAATATCATGGCAATCGAATTGAGTAGCAGAGCGGTTGCCATGGCCACGTAAAGATCTATGCCCAACGCAATAAATACCGGGATTAGGATAAATGCCGCGCCCACCCCGGCGATGGTCAAAAGCATTGTAAAAACCAGTGTAAGCGCCCCGGCAATTGCTGAAACCACGATGTTTCACCTCTCTCGGTATGGGACAGTTACAACCCTATCATGCGTTTCCGACAAAGGGAGAGCCTTTTTATCCAGAGAATAGCCGGTAACATTCAACTGTTATTTCACTGCTACTTTCTTTAGAGACCGTAACCCGAACACGGGATACACATATGATTGTCTCCCACAACCCGCAAATACATTTTGGAGACCATCTCCCCACAATTTGCACAGGGCAGCAACCCCATAACCTCTCCAAAATCCTCATAAGGATAGGGTTCAACCGTGCCGACCTTCATAACTTCCGATTCTGGGGCCTCCCAGAGCATGTTGACCATCTCCCATGCCTCTTCCTGTGGGATCTGGGTCGGAGGAACACCTTGTGTGCGCTTGCTCATGAAAGAGGATTCAGCAATCATTTTGTGTCGTCCGGGTTTGTAAGACACCCGAATAGCCTGCTCTTTATTCTTGTTAATCAGCATGATTGCCAATTTCCCCCAACCCGCTTTTTCAATATCTCCCTTACCGAACGTGCAGCCTGTGCTGTATTGAACTCCGTCTACAAAACACTGCGCGCCGTGATTGTCGCCAATTTCAACGATGCAATGCAGTTCATCGGATGTGCCGGTACGTTGAACACCGAGTTCGCGAAGCGCAACCAGTCCCACACGCGTTCCCATTGCACTCGCCCAACAGATATGTCCTTGAAATTTAAAGGTTTCGGCCAATAAATCCTTTGTTTCCATCCAGATCTCCTTATGTCTTTGTCTTTTCTGTCGCCCATGATCTATTCCCTTTACATATCGTAATAGAATGATATGTAAAGGTGAAAAAAGGGAGACTTGATGATTCCAATCGGTTTCACTCTTTCATCCCTCCATTCCATGCGTAGTAAAGGGGGACACGATCTAAGCATCCCCCTTAGGCAACCCTTTGGATAAAGCTATTTAAAACAAATGCATCCCAAGTTGTAGCGGTCAGTAACGGAAAGGCACAACCAATTGATAATTCGGTAGCTGTTATGCAACAATTTTAATTTTCAAAGATATCAACGAAAATCATATGTGTTATCAAGAAGGGATCAATTCGAATTGCCTTTTGTGATTAAGACAGAGTGGGTGTCCATAAGGTCGACGGTTTGAATGGTTCCTTCAATGAACTTCCTTTCCCCGAAAAGACTAATGAACCAGAAGCCCTCGCCTTCAGCCTCTATGCGAGCCACATCTTTCATAATTTCCTTTTGCTTATTCCCCGAATTCATATACAAGGTGCTCAAACACATACTTTCCTCCTAATCCATATCTCGATTTTTTGACAGCAAATTATCCAATACCTTCCCTGCCGCATGAAAAGCCTGTCCCCCACCGATGGCCCGGCCTTCCAAACACGCCTCGAATACCAAAGGGTCGTTTGGAACAGTTCCAATGATTTCTATGCCCTTGATTCTAAGTTTGCCTTCCAGTATAAGAGCAATTTTCTCTGAGTCTATTTTATTTAAGACCGCCGAGACTGCCTTGTCCAACCCGGAGGCGAGTCCTTTTATCTTCTCAGCCACAGCGATTGATTCAAACGATGGTTCGACCACAAGAAGAACCCTGTCAATGCCTTCATCAATTCCTCGCCCAAAGTGTTCTACGCCTGCTTCCATATCAATGATTGCGATCTCTTTTTTACCGAGAAGAAGTTTTTTCAAGAATTCTCGGTTTAATACCCCCATAGGACAGGCACATCCTTCAAGTGCCTGAAGGATCTTTCCTATGCTGACCAGAGCAAGACCATTCCTTCTGATAAGATGCCGAGAAGGAATTTCCCTGATGGAAAAATGACTTTGCGCCAGAATGTTGGGCTGTGACATCTTCTCCCTTAGTTTTTTCTTTCCTCCTACAAACTCCATAAGAGGGACAGGGGGAGTTTCAAAACCGAGCATTTTGAAAAGCCCGGAATTTGATTCATCTGAATCTACCACAATAACTCCAAAACCGCGGGATATGGCCTGATTGGCCAGCAAACCGGTTAAAACGCTTTTTCCGCTTCCTCCTTTTCCACAAACGGATATTTTCATTCGATAATCCTCTTTTGATATAGGTTCTAAAAGCATTCATTGTTTACAGAGTTTATATTTTTCAAGTGCGACCCCTGAACCTGAAAGTCAGCTTCCAGGGGTCGACGGCTTAAATCTCTGTGATAGTGATTGCATCCTGTTCACATACCTCGATGCAGCTCTCGCATCCAATACATTCTTCTGCGTTTACCGGTACAGACTTCTCATCCTGAATTTCATATACGTCAACAGGACATACTTCCACACATTCCTCACAACCGATGCATTTTTCAGCATCCACTTCAGGTTTGTACATAGACTTTTCCTCCTTATTTTACATTATTCTAAGAAAATTAAAGCTCCCTGCAGCAAGACTTCGGCGAGTTCAGTCAAATCGCTACGGGGAATGCGCTTTGTGCATTTTCAATTTCAAAACGGACATCTTGCGAGCAAAACTACAATCCTTTCCGTAAAAACACTTTCATTACCAGAGGCGTATCGATTTTTTTGAGCACGGCAACAAAATCGTCATCCACACCTCCTTCATAAAATGCATAATTTTCAAAGGGCTGTCGATATTGGAGGTCATACCGCCTTCTTTTTTCCTCATCTCCTAAGATCTGATATGTCTCATTGATCTCTTTCAGGCATTCTTCGCTTTCAGAATTGCCCCCGTTTCTGTCGGGATGATATTGCATTGCAAGTTTGCGATATGCCTTTTTGATATCCTGTCCTGATGCCTCAAGCGTAAGCCCGAGGGTCCAGTAATAATCCCTGGGCACCACCGTCTCTACCTCCTGTCAGTGTGCTTATCCACGCCTGCATGTGCCTCCATCAGAGCATGGAGGGGTCTCGCAGCGTTCCTCGTGACCGCAGCGGGTCCTGCCCGTAGCACGTTCCGATATGGTGCACCGGCAACATGCCTGATATTTTTTCATAGTCTGCCATAGTTTCCAATCATCGTGTAATTCATTAGGTTTCATCGCCCACAGTATTTTGCAGTTTTTCGAGCAGCGCAAATGTACCAAGATTTGGGTATAATTGTCCTCTGAGGGCTATTGATACCCAACCCTTTTCTTCAGATATAACAATGATCAGGGCATCGCTTACCTGGCTGAGACCAAGGGCTGCGCGGTGCCGGGACCCAAGACTGAGGGCTTCCATTTCTGAAGTATGTGGAGATAACGGAAGTAAGACACCTGCTTTTCGGATTTTTGAATCCCGCATAATCACGGCCCCATCATGGAGCGGACTTCCAGGATAAAAGATATTCTCTAAGACCGGCGCACTAACAGCAGCATCAATAATAACTCCCCCTTGAAGATGTTCATCCAGGTTGTCTTCATGCTCCATCACTATGATTGCACCATGACGTTTCTCGCTCAGCTTAGAGAGTGCAAAGACGACCTCCCCCGGAACTTTTATATTAGGAGAGATACAGCATGTGAGATGGTTCTGTAACAGGCTCTGTTCCAATTGGTTGAGCCCCACCCGTATTTCGTACATTTTCTGTAAAAGATCACTCAGATGAGAACATTGCTTCAGGCATGGGATACCTTTGTGAAGCTGTGTAATCCTGGATTTTAGCTCTTCAAGTTTTTCCTTAATCGCTTCTTCTTCACTCCATATGTCTTTATTATTTGGGCTGGCCATTACCGTTTTCTCTGTCATCCTTATAGTTCTCCGCATTGAGTACAGCTGTTACCCCCTCGCCAACCGCGGTAGCGATCTGACGGGGGGTCTCACTCGTTACATCGCCTGCGGCAAAGACCCCCGGTGCGCTGGTCTCCTGTCTGCGGTCTACCTTCATAAAACCCTGCTCGTCCAAGTCCAGCGAGCCTTCCAAGAATTCCGTTACCGGCCTGGTGCCTACAAGGACGAAGATCCCCTCCAGATTGAGAGTGCTCTCTTCCCCGCTCTTCGCATTCCTGATCCTTAGTTTCTCCACCTTCGCTTGACCCTCAATACTGACCGGAATCGTATCCCAGACGAATTCGATTTTTTCATTGGCAAACGCGCGCTCCTGAAGAAGAAACCAGGTTCACATGACGATGTTCAAAGGATCCTGCTTCCTTCAGGGGCCAGTTGATCAACATTATCGCCCGTGAATACAAGCGGGATGCACTGGCCGTTCAGTATGTCAAGATGACTTTGCAATACATCCCGGCCGAAGGGATGTATCTGATTCAAATAACTTGTGTGTATAAAGGCCCTTGAAGCCCCACGGCAATACTTCTTAAGGGCATCAAGGAGTTCATATGCTGAAGACCTGTCAAAATCGCCTGCCAATTTTAAATGAACATTTTCGCTGTTTCTGTGAAATAAGATCTTGAAATTGGATTTCATAACGGTCCTCCTTCCTTTGAGCGGTTATTCTGCTTTCCCTGTGTAAAACGGGAAAAACTCCAATTTAACCGACTAAGATCCTTTCAGGTTCCTTTTAATCCGTTGATTACCCCAATGAAGTAGAAAAAGTATTTCATTAGGCAGGGGCAGATTTAATAGGTTTTCGTTGAACCATGAACTTCCGAATTATTGAACCCGTGAACGGTTATGCTTTCATTTGCTGTTCTAACATAAAATTATCGAAATATTCCTAGAACGGGCTCAATGCGCTTTGTGCGTATCCAAAATACTTGGACCTTTCATCGCCTATATTTTTTACTTGAGCACACCATTAGAGAACAGCGTTTATCATTGTCTTTATAGATGACTCAGGCACGGCCCCGATAATTTGGTCTACTTTTTCCCCCTTTTTAAAAAGCATCAATGTAGGTATGCTCATGATGCCGTAATTTTGTGCGGTTATTGGTGCTTCATCCACATTTATTTTATAAAACTCCAGTTTATCAACATAATCATCTGATAATTTTTCAACAACAGGAGAGACCATCTGGCAGGGGCCACACCATGGCGCCCAAAAATCTATCAGCACAGGGATCTCTGATTTTAGAACATCTTCCGCAAAATTTTTATCCGTCACTTCTCTAAGCATCTGTTTTCCTCCTATTCTAACTTATCTAAAATTTTTATCAATGCAGCGCACGGCCACAATTATCAGGCTCATGAAAAACCGCCTGAAGGTGAACAAGAGGAAGATGATGATCTCGCCTCTCCTCCCTGGCTGTTGATTGAACTCATAGAGGAAAACGCGGATAGCAATAGGTCGGTCTCCTTGCGCCCGCATAGAGGGCAACACGCTTGTTCTTTATCACTGCTCTTAAGGCATAAATACTCGAAAATATTACCGCAGTTTTTACATTCAAACTCATAAATCGGCATGTTTATATCCTCCACAATCATCTCTTCCCTTGAGTAGGCCTCAGCAATTTTCCTGTCAAAGGGGATTTCCGTCAAAACTGCCTTTCAGTTTTCTTACTCTTCGGTTTAATCATATAATCAGTGAGGGCCTCTTGAAGGGCATCCGCAGATAAAAAGGCGCAATGTTTATCCTCTTCAGGCAAACCACCCAACTTTTTCAAGATAAATTCTCCTGTTATATCCAAAATCTCATAGCCGATATAATGGCTTTGATCTTCTTTTAAATAATTCGACTTTACCCTTTCCTGCACGAACCTCCATCAGAACATGGGGGTCTCTCACAGCGTTCTTCACGGCCGCAGCAGGTCCTGCCCGGAGCACGTTCCGATATTCCACCCATAAACGAAGCAACAGATAATATCCTCTCCATCTCAGTGCTTCCGCACTCATTGCAAGAGATAATTTCATCCTCTCCCATACCGGTTAGATATTCGGATGCGGCTCCACATACCTTGCATTGATATTCATAAATCGGCATTTTAATTCTCCTTTGCACTTCTTCCAAAAAACTGCGCCCTTCCCACCTGGAGGGTTCCTAATGTCTGATTCGTCAACTCGGACAGGATGTTCCACCTATGTTCGATTTATCCGCCCCTTTGGCTATCCAGTCCAAAAACCTCCTCAAAACCCCCAAGTTCTCAGGCTTTTTTTGAGAAAAAGTTGTTGTTGAAACCTGAGCAGCGTCATGATTCACTTTTTTGTCCATATGTTTATTTGTAGGCTTCATAGACCCAGTGATTTGTCTTGAACCAGTCCTTGGTATTGCTCGCATATTTTTTAGAAGCCTTTTCCCGGCATTTATCATTGTCCCTTTTATCTCAGGATGTATTTGCTCCATAAATCAGTTAATGTTTCAGTTCGTTGCCTTTTCTTATTTTTTTGCCTTTAAGATTGTTTAGCGAACTCTCTATCCAGTATTTCTATTATCTGCCCTTTGCTTTGAATACTTGAAGTAGCAGCTACGACCTTTCCTTTTTTATAATAAACATTAAAGGGCAATCCCATAAAAGAGGCACATTCCGGCAACTTTTTAATAAAATCTGCTGTTGGAATGTCAAAATCCATATCCCTGAAGGTTACATGTTTATATTTGTTTTCCAGCTCCTCCATAATGCGGTAAACAGGGATACACATGGGTCCCATTCTGCCGCAACTAATTAGTACACTCTCGTTCTTCTCTAGAGCTTCCCTAATATCTTCCTTTGCCTCAAGATGTCCTAAATTTGTATCTAACATTTCAGCTTCTCCTTTCAATATATCGTTCTGCATCAAAAGCTGCAATGCAACCATAGCCTGCTGCCCCAACAGCCTG
>CAZCCX010000026.1:0-14597 GCA_964497115.1 uncultured Desulfobacteraceae bacterium | reverse complement strand
GACGAATACCCGGAATGCTCCCGCATATGCTGTCAGAGCGCGGTCAAAAACGCCCTCCATATCAAGAATCTTAATCCCGATACCGATGTCTATGTCCTTTATCGCGATATTCGAACCTACGGTCTCCTTGAAGACTACTATACCAAGGCCAGGGAAAAGGGTGCCATCTTTGTCCGGTTTGATCAGGATGCCCCACCCCGTGTGAGTGCCTCCCCCGACGGACTGGAAGTGACCATAAAGGATCATATTCTCCAGAAGGATATTGCACTCAAGCCTGATCTTCTTGCCTTGAGTGCGGGTATGAGGGCCGAAGACACCTCTGATCTCAGCGGAATCATGAAGCTCAACCGCAACCCGGAGGGTTACTTTATCGAGGCCCACGTCAAGCTCCGTCCCGTGGACATGCCCGGGGACGGCATCTTCCTGTGCGGAACGGCCCACGGTCCCAAGTTGATCTCAGAGGCCATCTCCCAGGCGCAGGCAGCGGCCTCAAGGGCCACCACCTTCCTCGCCATGAAAGAGATTAAGCTGTCTGCCATTACGGCCCGCGTAGACACCGACCATTGTGTCAAGTGTCTCACATGCGTGCGTTCCTGTCCCTTTGAGGTGCCTGTCTTTGACGCTGATGAAGGAGTCATTGTCATTGACGAGGCCCTGTGCCACGGGTGCGGGGTGTGTGCGGGTGTGTGCCCAAGACAAGCGATTCAACTGCATTTTTATGAAGACAACCAAATCATGTGTAAAATTGATGCGTTACTGGCAGAGGGAATGTGATGAGTGATTTCGATCCGACAATTATAGCGTTCTGCTGCGATTACTGAGGCTACTCGGCTGCGGACCTGGCAGGTTCCATGCGACTCGAGTACCCGGCAAATATAAAGATTATCAGGGTGCCGTGCACAGGAAAAGTGGATGTCATGCACCTTTTGAGGGCCATCCAAAAGGGGGCCGACGGGGCCTATGTGGTGGGCTGCCTAGAGGGAACTTGTCATTACAACGAGGGCAATATCAGGGCACGACAGAGGGTGGAGCATGTTCAAAGGCTCCTTGAAGAAATCGGGATGGAGGGAGACCGGGTCCGAATGTACAACCTCTCTTCGGGTGAGGGGCCGACCTTTGCGGCCTACGCCAAAGAGATGACGGAACATATTAAAAAGCTCGGCCCCAACCCCTTAAAGCAAAAGAAGAAATCGAAACGTCGTATAGTCTGAACGGAGGGAATATGATAATCGCTAAGAGAAAACCCTTTGATGAAATAAAAGACATGCTCAAGGGATATAAGAAGGTCCTGACCGTAGGTTGTGGGACCTGTGTCGCCGTGTGTCTTGCGGGTGGCGAAAAGGAAGTGGATGTGCTCAACGCCGAACTGGAAATGTCCCGCAAGCTCGACGATAACCCTATCGAAGTGGGGGCCGCCACCATAGAGCGACAGTGTGACAGGGAATATCTGGAAGCTCTTGACGCATCGGTTGATGAATATGAAGCCATTCTGTCCATGGCCTGCGGAGCTGGGGTGCAGTTTCTGGCTGAAAGATACCCGGAAAAACCCGTGTTCCCCGCGGTAAACACCACGTTTATAGGCGTAAACCAGGGTGTGGGTTGGTATGAGGAACGATGCCGTTCCTGCAGCAGCTGTGTATTGGGTATCACGGGAGGGATCTGCCCTGTGACAATGTGTGCCAAAGGCCTCTTCAATGGGCCCTGCGGCGGGACAAACAAAGGGTCCTGTGAGATCAATAAGGATCAACCATGTGCCTGGTACTTGATCTATGAACGGCTTAAGAAACAGGGCCGACTAGACTGTATCATGGAGGTACAGCCTGCGACGGCCTGGGAAAATCAAGTACCTAGAACCGTAATCCAGCCTGGATATGAAAAGTCGGAAGGGGCTTAACACTAAAACAAGGACGCAGGGTCTACGGTTCAAGGCTCAGGGAAAGCCTTACACCTGATACCTCTTTTTCCCTTCCCCGAGCCCCCGCCGAGTCAAGTCTTTTCAAAACAGACACGTCTATGACACCATCAAGCGCGTCAGAGTTCGAAAGGAATAGATGATGAAATCTGAAAGCAACTTGGAAAAAATATTGGAAGCCGGTCATTTCGCTTTTACCGGTGAGTTGGGGCCGCCTCGTGGAACCAATGCTGAGGAAGTCAAGAAGAAGGCCGCCTATTTAAAGGGAAATGTAGATGCCGTCAATATCACCGACAATCAGACTGCGGTGGTGCGCATGGCCAGCTGGGCCGCTTCCATCATCTTAATTCAAGAGGGACTGGAACCCAATTTTCAGATGGTCTGCCGTGACCGCAACCGTCTGGCCATGCAGAGTGATATCCTGGGGGCCTACGCCCACGGCATCCGAAACATCCTGTGCCTTTCCGGCGACCATCAGAAGTTCGGAGACCATCCCAACGCCATGGGCGTATTTGACATCGATTCCATGCAATTGATCAACATGGTCAAGAAAATGCGCGACGAGGGGAAATTCCTCAGTGAAGCGGAACTCGATGTCCCTCCCAAAATGTTTATCGGCGCAGCATCCAATCCCTTTGCAGAACCCTTTGAGTGGAGAGTACACCGGCTGGCAAAGAAGATCAATGCCGGCGTCGATTTCATTCAGACTCAGTGCATCTACAATATGGACAAGTTTCGGGAATTCATGAAGAAAGTGGTGGATATGGGACTCCATGAAAAATGCTATATCCTGGCTGGTGTCACGCCCATGAAAAGCGTAGGTATGGCGCAGTACATGGCCAAATCCGTTCCGGGCATGGACGTGCCCGAAGCCCTGATCAAGAGACTGAAAGGGGCCGGCAAAGGGAAAATCGCTGAAGAAGGCATAAAATTCGCCCTGGAGCAGATTGAAGAGTTCAAGGAAATGGAGGGTGTAGCCGGTGTCCATCTCATGGCCATTGAGTGGGAGCACAGAGTTCCGGAGATTGCAGAGAGGGCCGGCGTTCTTCCCAGGCCAAAGGTTTGATTCCTAAGTTCAGAGGATCAGGGTTCAGAGGCAAAAGGTAACCCTGAGCGGTGAACCCTGCCTGTCGGAACGGATCCGAGATCCCGCCCTGACGGAGAGGGAGGATGGGACCACGCCGAAGCTTCCTGACATGCCAAAGACTCGGCGACGGCGGTTACTTACGGCGGGAAACTCTGAGTACAGAAGTTTTTGCTTGAATCTCGCACCCCTTATCCATTAAGATAGCCTACCAAATCACCATTCTACTAATTTTTCTTGCATTTTCACTGTGATTATAACCACTGAAGACGGAAAAACATTTGACACGGAGACCGATCTGACCGCCCAAGAGCGGCATGTCCTCCAGAAATTGCTCTTGTGGAAAACCATGGCTTCCAGCCTTGAAGTCTTCAGAGACAAGAAAGAAGAGGCCCTGTTCAAGGGGTGGAACAATTCCGGACCCATTCGGGAAACCCCTGCCCTCAAAGACATTGTTAGGGACCTGGAACAAAAGGTCATTGCACGTTTGAATAGGGAAAAGTCTTAGGGTATCAGTCTAGCTCCAAAGACGCTAAGGCTATGACCTATTTCTCATAATTGATCATGCGATTGCTGAATTGAAAATGCACGGCGAGGGCATTCTCCGCCAACGCCTCAATCTGAACTCGTTGAAAGGTCTTGTTGGAATGCGACGGAGGCCTCTTAATAATCGCTTCTTTGTGCTTTCGTGACTTAGTGGCTTTACTACTACAACGAAAATGGAAAAAAAAGAATCTGAAATAGAAAGACGGAAAGACCAAGAAATAAACAGGACACACACCCAGCTCATCCTGGATTCCATTCCTTACAGGATCATGGTCGTCAATATGGATATGACCATCAACACCGTGAACCAGACCTTTCTCAACGAATTCAACCTGACCTATGAGGACGTCTTGGGCAAGCCCTGCCACCTGGTGAGGTATGGCCTGAACAAACCATGCGATGAATTCGGTCGGGTCTGTCTTATCAGACAACGCTTGGAAGAGATTAAAGAGAAGAAGCTTATCAGTATCTACAACGAATACCTCAATGAAGACGGCGAGACCCGTTTCGACGTGGTCACCATTGCCCCCATTTACGACAAACAGGGTGAAGTGGTACAGATTGTCGAGGCCTCCAGGGATGTGACGAAAAGAATCTTGCTGGAGCAAGAGGTCCAAAAATCCAACATCTTTTTTCAAAATGTGATCCAAAGCACTGTGGACGGCATCGTGGTTGCTGACACCAAAGGAAATGTCCTGATCTTCAATGAAGGGATGGAAGGGCTGACAGGATATTCCGCCGAGGAAATGACAGATAAAGGTCACTTAAGCAGTTTTTATGACATAGGGGTGGCAAAGGAGAATATGCAAAAGATGCGCAGTGAGCATCACGGTCCTGTGGGAAAATTGAATCCCACAAGCATGACGATTACCACAAAAGACGGGGAAGAGATACCGGTCACTCTATCCTCCTCCATTATCACCATTGATGGAAAGGAGACGGGAAGCGTGGGGGTCTTTAGAGATATGAGAGAAGTTCTCCAGATGCGAAAAGACCTGGAAGAGGCCCATCTGCAACTGGTGGAATCCGAGAGAATCGCGTCCATAGGCAGAATGGCCGCCGGTATCGCCCATGAAATCAATAATCCTCTGTCCGGCATCCTGATCTACGCCGAACTCCTCAAAGAGAGTTTGAAGGATAACCCCCAACATTTTGAGGATACGGAGGAGATCATTCATCAGACCCTGAGATGTAAGAATATCGTATCCGACCTGCTGGAATTCAGCAGACGATCCGTAGGCAAGACATCCTCTTTCAGTCTTTCAGAGTTGATGGATAAGACTTTGGATCTCTTGGTCAATCAGGCCCTTTTTCAAAACATATCCATCACCAAAAAGATAGATGCCGACATGCCTGATATGGTGGGCGATATGGCTCAACTCCAGCAGGTCTTTACAAACCTTTTCATTAATGCCGCGGATGCCATGGAAGGCAAAGGCCGACTCGAGATCAAGGCGCAATTCGATTCGGACAAGAATCAGTTTCATATCCGTGTTTCTGACACCGGTCCCGGCATCCCGGAGAACCTGCGAGAAAAGATCTTTGATTTCTTCTTTACAACCAAGGCCCCTGGAAAGGGGACAGGGTTGGGGTTAACCATCACAAAAAACATTATCACCCTGCACGGCGGCAACATAACCATAGACTCTCCACCGGAGGGGGGAACAACCTTCATTATCGAGCTTCCCCTGGGTTTTGTAGCGCCCCCTGCGGAAGAACCTCTTTTTGTCGGATTGGATGAATGAGAGCTAAGCGCGTTTCGCTCATCCCGCAGACTCGCGGGCGAATCTTGTCGAAGTTACCGCCTTCGAGCGGGGATAAATAACAAGCATTCATAACTTCAACCATTTGCTGACTTTCCGAGACGCTAATTATGGATGATAATACCAGGATACTAGTCGTAGATGACGAACAGGTTGTCAGGGATGGGTGCAGCCGCGTATTGAGGGGCAAGGGATATGAGGTCTTAACCGCTGAAAACGGACAAGCGGCCATGGATCTTCTGGCCAAAGAGACGGTGGATATTATACTACTCGATCTCAAAATGCCTGTCATGGGTGGCGAAGAGGTCCTTGAAAAAACGAGCGGTCAATATCCGAATGTCCCTGTAATCATTATCACGGGTCACGGGACGGTGGATACCGCCGTGGAATGCATGAAACAAGGAGCCTATGATTTCATCACAAAACCTTTCCAGATTGATCAGTTTCTCCTGACTATTAATCGTGCTGCCGAGAGAAGAGCACTGGAAAAAAAGGCTCAGCTTTATGAAGAAGAAAGACTAAGGAATCTCTATGATCTGGACCTGGAAAAGAGCCGACTGAAGACCATTATTAATTGTATGGCTGACGGCGTGATGGTAACCAACCGGAACCTGGAGGTCGTCCTTCACAACCCCGCCCTGATGAGGTTGCTGGAGATAGCCGAAAAGGTAGAAAACCCCATATCCGTAAACCGAATCATAGACAATGACTCCCTTAGAGGCACTCTGAAAGACATTCAAGCCGGAGAATCTGCAAAAAACGAGTTCATTTTCCAGGAAATCGATACCGGGAAAAGAGTCCTCAGGGCTATTTCCGCGCCGGCCCTCGGACCTGATGACGAGGTCGTCGGAACGGTCACCGTTCTCCAGGATATCACGGCCTTCAAACAACTTGATGAAATGAAATCAGACTTTGTCAACATGGTGGCCCATGAACTCCGAAGCCCATTGATTTCCATCAGGCAACAAAACACCGTTCTTCTGGAGGGGTTGGTCGGTCCTCTTGAGGAAAAGCAGGAGACATTCGTAGAAAAAGGAGTAAAGAAAATCGACCAGCTCCTTGAACTGATCAATGATCTCTTAGACATCGCAAAGATTGAAGCGGGAGAACACATTCAACATCGAGTGCCGACCGATATCGAGTCACTGATTACAGATACCCTCTCTCTGTTGGAGCCCAGAGCCCTGGGGCAAGGCATTACCCTCACCGGCTCCTGCAAGAACATGAAGCCCGTTCATGGGGATCCCAAAGGACTTGAAGAAATCTTCAACAACCTTGTTACCAACGCCATCAACTATTCCCCTGAAGGGGGCCAGGTCGAAGTCACTGCCCAGGTCCTGGGTGAATATATGGAGATTAGAATAAGTGATACGGGAGTAGGCATAGACCCTGAAGAACTCCCTAAAATCTTTGATAAGTTTTATCGTATAAAACACCAAAAGACTCGTGATGTGACAGGTACAGGGTTGGGGCTCGCCATTGTAAAAGGTATTGTGGAAAGCCATAATGGCACAATTGACGTGGAAAGCGTTCCTGAGAAAGGAACCACTTTTAGAATTTTGCTGCCGGTAATAAGGGAAAACGGGAACGACTCTTAAAGGTCTTGAACCTTTTGTTATATCCCCTCGTAACGTTTTTCCCCCTCCTTCCCCATTAGGGAGGGACAATCCCAGCATATTCTAACGTCTCGTAATTTATACGAATTACTGCTTCCATTAATAGTCTGTTTTGCCGTTTGCCTACAACCCCGTATTCCAATATTCCAGTTACGTAGCGAAGCGGAGCGACGCAAAGCAGGGGCGCGCTTAGCACCAATTTCTCTCTGCCGGAATGTCTTCTCCTTGTTACAAAACAAGACCTCCCTGTTGGGAGTGCAGGATATCGTAATAAGGAATTGCCAAATAAGGACAATTGTAGTAAAAGCCTGCAACCATCTCCTTTTCTTTAGGATTTATTGGAGGGTCTTCCCTCCTTCTCAAGCCACGAAAGGGGAATTGTTTGACCACAGGAACACGATCTTAGGCGTCTTCTTACGGCAAGACTAAAAAGTTGTGTCGAGTTTTCAAATAGTTGACGCTAAAGACCGTTAATACGTGATATTGGAGACTGGTCGCCGATCGATGATCCCGTCTTTGGCGGGGATACGAGATAAGAAGAGATCCTTTTTGATTCAGGTAGCCCAGTGGAGCCAGGCTTCAGCCCTGCTGAGGCGGGATTCACTTCGTGAGATTCTCTATTGACTGGATCAACTCATGGGCTTGAGGCCAAGCCTTACTCATACTTCGAGCCTGATAGGGACAATGGGGTAAAAAGGGACTGGAGGTCAAATATATGCCGCTACAGGAAAAGATCAAATCGGGAAGTTTTGTTGTCCTCGGAGAATTTGAGCCACCCAAAGGAGCCGACTTCTCCCCTCTTCTCAAAAATGCCAACCAAGTGAAAGGTCGTGTAGATGCCCTTGTGGTCCCTGAAATGGGGAATGCCGTCTTGAAGGCGAGTTCTTTGGGTGGATGCGCCCTGCTGCAGAGAGAAGGGGTTGAGACTATTCTTCAGACATGTTGTCGAGACAGGAACCGTCTGGCCCTTCAGGCCGATCTTCTGGCCGCATCAGCACTGGGCATCAAAAATGTCATGGCCACAGCTGGGGAGGAAATCAGATTTGGAGACCACCCCGAGGCCAGAACCGTCAATGACCTGGACGTCATCGAACTCATCGAAATTATTAATAAACTCCAAAATGGTAGAGATTTGGCAGGTATTGAATTGAGAGGCACGCCCACTTTTTCTGTAGGTACTACCATAGACACCGGCGCCCCGGGGGGTCTTTTGGAAATCGAATTAGATAACCTTAAAAAGAAGATAGATCTCGGGGTAGAATATGTTATCACAAACCCCATATTTGACACTCGCCGTTTCCAGCAGTTTGTTAAGAGAGTAGACACAAGCCAAATGGCGGTCATCCCGACGGTTCTTCTATTGAAATCCGCGGGAATGGCACGATACATTGATCGAAATGTAAAGGGTGTATCCATTCCTTCTGAAATAATCAGAAACATCCAGAAGGCCCCTGACAAGCTTCAGGAATGCGTAAGTGTTGCAGCAGAGATCATCACTCGCTTAAGGGAAATGGGGATGGCTGGCGTCATGATCTCCACCGTGGGGTGGGAAGACAGGCTCCCGCAGATTCTTGATGAAGCAGAGCTATAGAATCGTCATGTCAAGCAATGGTGTGCTATTTCCTGCAATTCGTCGGTTTGAGGCAGAATTTCTCTAAGAAAAGGAAGACAGAATGGCTGAAAAAAGACTCGATACACCTTCAGGCTCGGTTATGGTAGTCGGTGGTGGAATTGCCGGGATGCAGGCTGCCCTGGATCTCGCCAATTCCGGTTACCTGGTCAAACTTGTGGAAAAGTCCCCCGCCATCGGCGGCGTCATGAGTGAATTGGACAAGACCTTTCCCACCAATGATTGTGCCATGTGAATTGTCTCTCCCAAACTGGTCGAGGTCGGCCGGCATCTGAATATTGATCTGATCACATGTGCTGATGTTGAAAAAGTTGACGGTTCACAGGGGAACTTCAAGGTCACCCTCCGCAAGACCCCTCGCTACATCGATGAGTCAAAGTGTACGGCCTGCGGTGACTGTGAAGCGGTCTGCCCGGTAGAACTGCCCAATGAATATGACCAGGGTCTTTCCACCAGGCGAGCAACCTACAAAAAATATGCCCAAGCCATCCCGGGAACCTTTGCCATTCAAAAGACGGATAAGGCCCCCTGTCGTCTGGCCTGCCCGGCAGGTTTGAATGTGCAGGGCTATGTGCAGATGGTGGGCCAGGGAAAATACAAAGAGGCCCTGAAAATCATCATGGAAGAGCTGCCGCTGCCCGGTGTGCTTGGCAGAATCTGTCCCCATGGATGTGAAGAGGCCTGTCGCCGGTGTGATGTGGATGATCCGGTGGCCATTCGGGATCTGAAACGCTTGGCAGCCGATCAGTTTGATCCCCGAGAAATAGAGATTGAACGCCTTCCCCCAAGGGAGGATAAAGTAGCCATCATCGGCTCAGGCCCTGCAGGGCTCTCCGCGTCCTATCATCTGGCGCGAAAAGGGGTCTTATCGACCATTTTTGAGGCCCTCCCGAAGACCGGCGGCATGCTGCGGGTGGGTATTCCTGAGCATCGCCTCCCTCGCGACATCCTGGACCAGGAGATCGAGGTCATCACCAACCTCGGTGTGGAAATTAAGACCGATACGCCTCTGGGTCCGGATTTGACCATTGAAACCCTTTTTGAACAGGGCTACAAGTCCGTATACCTGGCCACAGGGGCCCATAAAGGGATTGAGCTGGGCATACCCGGTGACAAGGCCCAGGGAGTACGACAGGGTGTGGATTTCCTCAGAGAACTGAATCTCACGGGCAAGACGGCCGTGGGGAAAAGAGTGGCTATCATTGGCGGCGGCAATGTGGCCATTGACGCGTCCCGCTCCGCGGTCCGCCTGGGGGCCGAACAAGTCCATATTGTCTACCGCAGGACCCGCGCCGAGATGCCGGCCTGGGAGGAAGAAGTCCAGGCCGCGGAGGCGGAAGGCGTGGAAATCTCCTTTCTCTCGGCACCCCAGGAAATCTTGGTTGGGGACGGCAAAGTGGTTGGGATCAGGTGTATCCGTATGGAACTCGGGGAACCCGACTCATCGGGTAGAAGAAGGCCGATTCCCATTCCCGGCAGTGAATTTGATATGGAACTCGACCAGGTGATTCCCGCCGTCGGTCAAACCCCTGATCTCTCCGTCCTGGAGGACATCACCGGATTGGAGTTTTCCCGATGGGGAACCGTTGAGACCGATTCCATTACCTATGCCACCAATCGCGAGGGTGTTTTTGCGGGCGGTGACCTGCAAACCGGCCCTTGGGTGGCCATCGGCGCCATCGCCGCAGGCCGAGAGGCCGCCGAATCCGTTGTTCGTTATCTCGATGGCCTCGATATGGCCGAAGGACGAGAACCCATCGCCAAAGAAGACCCCATCTACCGCCCTGTTCCAAAAAACGAACCCCAAAAGGCCCGGGCAAAAATGCCCGAACTGAGCGTTGGAAATCGAAAGGGAAACTTTAAGGAAGTAGAGTTGGGTTATGATGAAGGGAAAGGGCGGGAAGAGGCCCATCGGTGCCTGAACTGCGGATACTGTTGCGAGTGTTTCCAATGTGTGGAGGCCTGTCTTCCCGGCGCGGTGACGTTGGAGACCCACGCGCAACATCCCGAGACCATGGAAATGACCGTGGGATCCATTGTCCTGGCGCCCGGGTTTCAGCCCTTTGATCCTTCACAATTCCAGACCTATGGCTACGCAAAGCACCCAAATGTGGTCACCTCTCTGGAATTCGAGAGGATCCTGGCGGCCTCCGGCCCCACCATGGGACACCTTGTGCGGATCTCTGATAAAAAGGAGCCAAAGAGGATCGCGTGGCTGCAATGTGTCGGGTCTAGGGACATGAATCGGTGCGACCATCCCTACTGCTCCTCGGTCTGTTGCATGTACGCCATTAAGGACGCTGTTGTGGCCAAAGAACATGCCGGAGGCGACCTGGAATGTTCTATTTTCTATATGGACATGAGGACCTACGGCAAGGACTTCGAAAAATACTATAACAGCGCAAAGGAAAAACACGGGGTGAGATTTGTCCGCTCCAGGGTCCATACCATTGATCCGATCCAGGGAAGCGACGATCTTGCCCTTCAGTACTCTGATGAAGACGGCACCATGCACCAGGAACAATATGACATGGTGGTCCTCTCAGTCGGCATGGAAACATCCCCCGGCGTCATAGACCTGGGCAAGAAACTCGATATCGACCTGACTGAAGGGCAATTCTGTAGGACGGACCCATTTTCTCCCGTGGCTACCTCCAAACAAGGGATCTATGTGTGCGGCGCCTTTCAAGGCCCAAAGGATATTCCCCAATCGGTGATGGAAGCCAGCGCGGCGGCGTGTGCCGCCAGCAGGGACCTGGCCGCGGCCAGGGGAACGGAGACCCGAACCGAGGAAATCCCTGATGAGATGGATGTCTCGGATCAAGAGCCGCGGATTGGGGTCTTCGTCTGTAATTGCGGGGCCAATATAGGCGGCGTGGTGGATGTCCCCGCGGTAGCCGAATATGCCTCTACCCTCCCCCACGTGGTCTGCGTCGACCAAAACCTCTTTACCTGCGCCCAGGACACCCAGGATAAGATGAAAAAGGTGATTAAAGAAGAGAACCTGAACCGTGTCGTCGTGGCGGCGTGCTCCCCCATGACCCATGAGCCTCTCTTCCAGGAAACCATCCAAAGCTGTGGTCTCAACAAATACCTCTTTGAGATGGCCAATATCCGAAACCAAGACTCATGGGTCCATAACGAAAAACCGGAGGCGGCGACCGAAAAGGCCAAAGACCTGATCCGGATGTCCGTGGCCAGATCAGCCCTTTTAAGGCCCCTCGAGGCAAAGAGGATCTCCGTCAATAAACGGGCCCTGGTCATCGGCGGCGGTGTCGCCGGCATGACCGCCGCTCTCGGTGTGGCGGATCAGGGGTTTGAAGTCGTCATCGTGGAAAAGGAGGCCCGGCTGGGAGGCCTGGCCAGAGAACTTACCAAGACCATTGAAGGGGCCGATATTCAAGACTGTATCCGTGGCCTCGTCGAGACGGTGACACACCATGAGAATATCCAGGTTCTGAGCGAATCCCTCATCGTGGGATTCAGCGGGTTCAAAGGGAATTTCACCACCGAGGTCATGGTGGGACCGGGGATGTATGAGAGAAAGATCGACCATGGCGTGGTCATTTTGGCCACAGGGGCCAAGGAATACGAACCCAAGGAATTCCTCTACGGTGACGATGAAAGAGTCATCACCCAGATTGAATTGGCCCAGCACCTGGAGGAGAAAGGGGCGGAAAACCTTCAGAACGTCGTCATGATCCAGTGTGTGGGGTCCAGGAACGAGGAGTTCCCCAATTGTTCCCGCATCTGCTGCCAGGCGGCCGTCAAGAATGCCCTGCACATCAAGAAACTCAATCCCGATGCCGATGTCTATGTCCTGTATCGTGATATTCGGACATACGGAGAGTTGGAGTACTATTATCGGGAGGCAAGACGACAAGGGGTCCTCTTCTTCCGTTTTGACAAAGACGATCCCCCGAGGGTGGAATCCACAGATCAAGGCCTTATGGTCACATTAAAAGACCATGTCCTTCAGAAAAATATCAAGATCTCTGCGGATCTTCTCGCACTCAGCGCCGGGATGAGGGCCGAAGAGACAGAGGAGTTGGCCTCTATTCTCAAAGTGCCGCGCGACGAGGACGGTTACTTCATGGAGGCACACGTCAAGCTGCGCCCCGTGGACATGACCAGTGAGGGGGTCTTTGTCTGCGGCACGGCCCATAGCCCCAAACTCGTCTCCGAATCGATTTCCCAGGCCATGGCGGCGGCATCACGAGCCACAACCTTTCTCTCTCAACCGGAGATCACTCTTTCGGTGGTGACCGCTAAGGTAGACCAGGAGCACTGCGCTTCATGTCTCGTCTGTGTACGCTCCTGTCCGTATGAGGTCCCCTATATTAACAAGGACGGGGTCAGTGAGATCGATCCGGCCCTTTGCCGGGGGTGCGGCATCTGCGCGGCAGAGTGTCCCGCAAAGATCATTCAACTTAACTGGTATGAGGATGATCAAGTCATGAGCGAACTGGATGCCTTGCTGGAAGGAGTCCTATAATGGATACGTTTGAACCGATTATCATTGCGTTTTGTTGTCAAGCCTGAGGGTATACTGCAGCGGACCTGGCAGGTTCCATGCGGCTCCAATACCCGGAGAATATCAGGATTATCAGTATCCCTTGTACGGGGAAGGTAGATCTGATCCACATCCTCAGGGCCTTTGAAAAGGGGGCTGACGGTGTCTATGTCGTAGGCTGTCTTGAAGGTGAATGTCGTTACATCAGAGGCAATCTCACGGCTCGAAAAAGGGTGGAAAAGGCCCAAACGATCCTGGAAAGCATCGGGATTGGAGGAGAGAGGGTCCAGATGTATAACCTCTCTTCGAGTGAGGGGCCGAAGTTCGCCGAGTTTGCAACGGAGATGACCGAAAAGATTAAAGGCTTGGGTCCCAATCCCATTAAGCTGAACAAGAAGAAGGCTGCGTAGGATTTTTTTTTTGGAGCGGTGAAGCCTACCGAAGGCAGACAAGCCGCGTTATCCAGAGATTTCCAGAGGAAGTCTTTGGTTTGGAGAGGAGGTTTTGGCATATGATTGTAGCAAAGCAAAAACCGATTGAAGAAATCATCGAGGAAGTCAAGGATACTAAAAAGCTACTCATCCTAGGCTGCAATGAGTGCGTCACGGTTTGTGAGGCAGGAGGCAAAAAAGAGGTCGCCGTCCTCGCCTCGGCCCTCCGCATGTATTTTATGAACCAAGGCCAGGACATAAAGATCGATGAGATCACACTGGAACGTCAGTGCGATCATGAGTACCTGGAAGAGATCAGGGACAAAATTGATCAATATGATGCTGTTCTCTCCCTGGCCTGTGGTGTCGGGGTCCAGTTTATGGCTGAAAAGTATTCCAACCTGCCCGTCTTGCCGGGCGTGGACACCTGCTTCATGGGCGTAACAGAGGAGAGGGGCGTCTGGAGCGAGCGATGTCAGGGGTGTGGGCACTGTGTCCTGGCCAAGACAGGCGGAATATGCCCTATCTCCCGATGTGCCAAGAGACTCTTCAACGGGCCTTGCGGAGGATCGACAAAAGGACACTGTGAGATTAATAAGGAGCTTGTCTGCGGCTGGCAGTTGATTGTAGACCGTCTGAAGGAGTTGGGGAAACTGGATGACTATGAGACTCTTGCACCGATTAAAGACTGGTCCACCGAAAGGGCCGGTGGTCCCAGAAAAGTAGTCAGGGAGGATGTACAAGCATGAGCACAAAGACACCAAGCAAACTGGAAAAGGTCCTTGCCGCGGGTCACCTAGCCGTCACATCAGAGTGTGGTCCACCCAGGGGCAGCGATGGAGAGCCCATCGCCAAAAAGGCTGAAATGATAAAGGGCCATGTGGATGCCATCAACATCACCGACAACCAGACATCGGTGACAAGGCTTTGCAGTCTGGCCGCCTGTATCCGCCTCAAACTGATGGGCGTGGAACCGGTGCTTCAGATGACCGTGCGTGATAGGAATAGAATCGCACTCCAGAGTGACATCCTGGGAGCCGCCTCCTTCGATATTCATAATATCCTTTGTCTCTCCGGAGATCATCAGCAATTCGGCGACTGT
>CAZCCX010000025.1:0-14656 GCA_964497115.1 uncultured Desulfobacteraceae bacterium | reverse complement strand
CGTACTCGCTCTCTTGATAGGCAGCAATCCAGAAGCCGGGCATCCTGGATATCAGCGGGTAGTCACTGCTTCCTTTCAGGTCTTTATTCGCATAAGTGATACTGGCCATAATCAATAGGATTAAGAAAATAGTGCATACTCGAAAAATATGTTTCATGGTGATCACCTCCTGGATGTATTTGTTATAAAGCCTATAGGTTATCAGGGTAAAGTTACTTAACCCCTCCGTGTTTCTTGAGGAGCGCGGCAACATCCTTATGTTTATTCTTCAGAGCCTGATGCAAAGGAGTCAAGTCTTGATTGTCTCTGGCATTAACATCCGCTCCCTTTGATAACAGGAGTTCACAAATCTGTTTTTTGCTTCTTATGCTTGAGCACGCTTCGAAAAGAGGAGTCCTGCCGTTTTTATCCCTGGCTTTAATATCCGCCCCCTTTGAAATGAGAAGATCACAAATCTCGGTACAACCCACCATGTGCAAAGGGGTCCTGTCTTGATACCCCTTGGCGTTAATATCCACGCCTTTAGAGATAAGAAATTCGGCGATGTTCCTTACACTCTCATCATGGCAACTTAATGCTGCGTTATGTATTAACTTGTATCCGCCGATATCTATATTAATATCAGCCCCTTGGGCGACCAATAATTTAAATATCTCAACACCACTTTCACTGCGGTTGTTTAAGGCGCCGGTTAAGGGGACAAAACCAATTTCGCGGCCGGCATTGACATCCGCTCCTTGGGAAATAAGAAATTCACAGACATCTTTATGGCCCTTGGCGGCTGCATGATAGAGAGGTGTTAATCCGTGCTTGTCTTTAACATCGACTTTTTCACCATTGGCCAGAAAAGCCTTGACCTCATCCAAAGATCCGCTCTTTGCGGCCTCATGAATATCTGCTGCGGTGGTTTCAGTCTTTGTGGATGATGGATCCGGATTTACGGAAACTTTCTGCCCTGCTTGTTCGCGTTCCACAATGGTCAAACGGTAGAGGCGGTCCAAGGCATGGACTTGTATCCAGATCTCTTTACCCTCTTTCGTTACTTTGCAGTATAAGTCTTTTTTCGTCTTCTTTAAAATATCAGCATCTATCTTTTTCAAGGCATTTTCATGATTATTGAGTATCATCAGACGACCCGGTTCTTTTCCTTCTTTTTCTAGACGATATTCGATGAAATACTTATGCCCTTCAATGCTAATCTTATTGTTGGCACTATCGAGAAATGTATGCGAATCACTCTGGATATCTTCATAGGAAGCGATCCAAAAATTCGGCATTCTGGATAATAGCGGATAGTCACTGCTTCCTTTCCGGTCTTTATCTGCATAAGTGATGCCGACCATAATCAATACGATGAAAATAATTGTGCATACTCGAAAAATCAGTTTCATGATGATTCACTCATTATTGTTGATAGATTATAAATGGGGTCAAGCTTGCGAACAAACAGGAGACGAACTCGAAGATCGGAGAACATATTGTCACCGAGGTTTCGCCACTTATCCCGTTCTCCAAAATCGGAATTTGGCAATAGCTCCCAGACTTTCACGATTGCCATGTGCCCTCCCTTTTTTAGCTGTGAATGGGTGGAAGTAGGGTATTGAAGAAAAGGTTAGTCTGATGTGTTTACTGTTTGACAGGGTGGGTCACTCATGGACCCGGGCGATACCAGCCTCACGCTACAAACGGTCTTGGACTTAGGGTATCTTATCGAGATAGCTACTGGATCTCAAGACGAATGTCAAGTGAAAACAGTATATTCTCTAACCTGTTGCCGGAGGGAGAAGAAAGCGCCTGACAGTGCACTTGGGAGGGCGAGAGCCAGAAAATGGGGTCAAAATGGGGTCAAGTCTGCCGTTGACTGTTGTCCCCATGATACCAATATTCTTGGGATTTTCCAGGTTTGCTGGTAAGATGAAAAACAAGTGAATCTGGTGTGTAATCCGGCAACCCTTAAAGATATGTTATGCAACAGAACATGACAGTTTGCCGCCCCCCGAGCGCGAGGGCGTTCCTTGATCCTGCAGGCGCTGACCTCCTTGCTGATGAGATTCGCCACAGTCTTGCCTATGGCATCGCGGAGCGAGTCGCACTCGACGCTCATGCATTCGGTCCCGATGACCCATGGTTTCTCATCCTTGAGTATTCCGGAAAGACGTGCGCAACTGCAATCCGGACACCGCCCCATAGGCCAATACTAGCGCATCTCTGCGGCGGTGTAGGCTCTAACTGCTCTACATTGATTCGTTCGATCCATGAGATGGACCCGTCGATCCCCGGTGTTGTTGGGGAAAAGGAACTGGCAGATCGATTCACGCGAAAGTGGTTTGCTGCTTACGGATCAAGGGTCAAGGCAGTGATGGCTCAACGCATCTATCGGTTGACAGAAGTGCTCAAGCCGAGATTTGCTCCTGGAGCCATGCGCAAGGCGACCATGGGTGATGCCGAACTCGTGGAATCATGGGCTGCTGAATTCCACAGAGAAGCAGACGGTGACGAGCCTTCTCCTATGTATCGCGAGTTGTATCGCGAGCGCATTCTGGAGGGTAACGTCTATCTTTGGGAAAACGGTGTTCCCGTATCGATGGCAGTTAGCGCGCGACCCACGCAAAACGGTATTAGCATTGGGACCGTATTTACGCCCCCTGAGCACCGGAATTGCGGGTATGCCACATCATGCGTTGCGTCGTTGTACAAGGAACTTCTGGGGGAGTATAGATTCTGTGTACTATACACCGACCTTTCGAATCCCGTGTCGAATTCCATATACAAACGGATCGGATTCAAGGAGTATTGTGATTCAGCGCAGTATTCCTACGATGGTGAGACTGAATAACAAGCCGGATGCACACGACGAGTAAATCGTCAGTATGTACCTGGTCCTGTTAGGCATTTGACGCATCCATATGGTTTGGTAATTCTGCGTTGGGACTGAGATAAAACATCCTCGTCCTAAGCGTGAGTTTCTGATAGAATTCAGAATAGAGAGGCTTCCTTGGATGCCTATACAGGGCGAAGAAACGATTAACAAGAATCGAGGTGACAATGATGAGGACTATTGTATGCTTAATGCTGGTTTGTTTGTTACTGGGCTGTTCTGGATCAGGGGACGGTTCAACTGATTTTACCAATACGGATAATGCAGCTATAGATCCCTTTGATATCGAACCATCCGGAATTTATACTTTTGAGTCTGTAATCGGTGATATCTGCAGGGAAGACGACAAACCAGTTATAAGATTGTTTTCCACAACCTGGTGTCTGCACTGCCAATGGATAGCCGATACATTTGACGATGTGGTGCAAATGTATGTGGATGAAGGCTTAATTGTTGCGCATCATTGGGAAATGGACATTGGCGATGACATTTTGACCAGCCAAGTTGAACAAGCTGTTCCCGATGACGAGATGGCGGTTTTTGAGGAATTTAATCCACAGGAATTCATCCCTACATTTGTTTTTGGTTGCAAGTATTACAGAATCGGTACTGCATATGAACAAGAAAATGATTTGGAATCGGAATCGGCTGAGTTTATGGCTGTAATCGAGGCGTTACTCAGTGAGACATAACTCAGATTACCAAGAAATGTGATTTGATTATGGGGTCAAGTCCGGTGTTGACTGTTGTCCCCATGATATTTCTATTCTTGGGATTTTCCAGGTTTTACTGTAATATGAGAAGACAAGTAAATCTGGTGGGCAATCCGGCAACGCCTGCATTAAATAAGTTAGACAGTTTGAGGAACCACATGGTGTACAGAAAGATTGAATCAGAGAACGACGTTAATACTCTCGTACCAATAGCACACGAAATTTGGAGCGATCACTTCAAAACCATGTTTGATAAAGAGACGCTTCCCAAACTCATTGAAGGTGCTCAATCGAAGAAAGCCATTCTTTCTCAGATCGAAGATGGTTATCGATATTTCTTCATTAACCAAGATGATAAAAGGATAGGTTACTTCGCCTATAAGATTGATCAATCCAAGAATGAGTTGTCTCTAAGCAAGATTTATGTCTACTCAGATAAAAGGGGAAAAGGTTTCGGGAGAAAGGTACTCAATCACCTAGAAAAACTGAGCCATGATGCTGGAGTCAGCAAAATAGTCCTAACTGTGAACCACAAAAACACGAATTCCATTAAGACTTATGAAAAGTGGGGTTTTTCGAATCTTGGACTGATAAAGAGACGATTTGAAAATGGCCTCGTTGTTGAGGATATTAAAATGGAGAAATCTGTCTAACAAAGCATTACTAAAATGGGGTCAAGTCTGCCGTTGACTGTTGTCCCCATGATACCTCTATTCTTTGGGTTTTCCAGGTTTTACTGCAATATGAGAAAACAAGTAAATTTGGTGTGTAATCCGGCAACCCCTATAATGAAGCTCCCCGTAGCAAGCTACGGGGTATCGAAGCGGAATTCGCCGAAGCCAACCCGCCTTCGCACAAGGCTTCGGCGGGTCACCTCGCCATTCCTCCCTGCAGCAAGCTGCAGGGTATCCTGGCGAAGGCGAATGAATATGTTATGCACTGAAAGATAATGAAACTGAAGAGACAACTGGAAAAGGACGGCCTTATTGTTACCCGTTTTGGAGGGGTACAGACATATAATGACGTGTTTGAAGCTTTAAAGGAATTGTCTGAATTGAATAAGGGAAGAGAATCAGTTTATGAGATAGTAATAAATGATGATGACATCGATATAAATATTAGTAGAGAAGAGGAACAATTACTAATTAGCAATGTTGAACATACTTATGCTAAGTTTGATATAGGTGCTTTAGCTGTAGTGGCGAATAGTTCTTTTGTATTTGGTTTAAGCAGGATGCTCGAAATGTCTATTCAAAATGAACGTATTGCTATATCAGTATTCCGAAGCGAAGAGCTTGCCAGAAAATGGATTCAAGACATCAGGGGGTTGCATAACGAGCGGCTTCACAAGCACCGCTCATGAGTTCGCAGCCTGTGAGCCGTAGCGTTATATGTCTAGATAATATTGGATGAATAGAAAAGTAAACCTGTTTTGCAATGAAAGGGGGTAAGAAATGCCGGAATTCTGTAATCCATTTACGGTGATGAAAAGTGATCGAAAGCTTACACGTGAGGAGTTAGTTCGTGCAATCCGGTTTATGATTGCTGCTGAATATGAAGCCGTACAGCTTTATCAGCAGACCGCCGAGAGCACGGATGACAAACTTGCAAAGGAAGTTCTCATGGATATTGCCAATGAAGAAAAGGAGCACGCTGGAGAGTTCCTTCGCCTCTTGAGGGAGCTGGACGCCGATGAAGAGAAGTTCTATAAGGAGGGTTATGAGGAAGTTGAAGAGATGATCGCAAAACTCAAAAAATAGCGAAAGCAATCACTAAAAGGGGCATACGTAAGCATGGGCACCTCCGTAAAAAAGTAAATAAGTGATACAGATCGGGAGAACCCTGGTTTTTCACTTCGAAAAACCTTGGAAAGGTGCAAGGCTGCCCGTCCTCCGCAGCCCGCCATCCATAGCAAGCTATTGCGGAGGACAGGTAGCAATGCTACGGAGGGTGGAAAGGCTGAAGCCAACGATAAAACAGATTCATTTCCGGTAAAACCCGGCTGGCATTTAATGAATATGTTCGGTAAAAAAGGATTAAATTGAAATTCACCGTGACCGTGTTTTACGGATGTCCTTAAATAATCAAATAAGCTTATCTTTGACCTCGGTATTGGATTATTTAAGGATTGTCCCCCTCTTCACATTTTAGCATTTTGAGTATCGGGAAACTTGAAGAATGTCTGGAGTTCAAAGGATTGAAAATTCAGCACGAAAAGGAGGGTGCCGCATGATCAAGGAAATTGCTGTCAAAGAGCTGAACACCGAACAATTCATCCATGAAAAGGTGGGCGAAATCGAGACCGCTGTCGGTGAAGGGATTGCGATAAACGCCCTTTCGGGAGGCGTCGATTCCTCCACCGTGACCATGCTGGGGCATCGTGCCCTGGGAAATCGGCTGAAAACCGTCTTCATTGAAAACGGTCTCATGCGCGAAGGAGAACCCGAACAGGTCGTCGGTTTCTTCAGAGACCTCGGTGTTACCGTTGAAGTCGTCGATGCTAGGGAAGAGTTTTTTTCGGCGCTCAAGGGCATCACGGACCCAGAAGAAAAGCGGGAAGCAATTAGACAGACCTTTTACAAAACGGTCTTCGGACGCATTGTCAAAGAAAGTGGAGCCAAACATCTGCTTCAGGGTACCATACTGACAGACGTGGATGAAACCGTTGCGGGGATTAAACGGCAACACAATGTCTTCGAACAGCTTGGCATTGATCCAAAGGAAGCCTTCGGCTACCGGATCTTTGAGCCGCTGATACAGCTTCGCAAAGACGGTGTCAGAATGATCGGCAAAGCGCTTGGTCTTCCTGCCGGACTATTTGATCGCATTCCCTTCCCGGGTCCCGCGCTTTCTGCCCGTGTGATAGGAGAAGCCACCCCAGAGCGCATCGAGACAGTCCGAAAAGTAACCGTCATTGTGGAGCGGCTGTTGAAAAACACCGGTGCTTTCCAGTACATGGGTATTCTTCATGAAGATCGCGTGACCGGCATGCGCGACGGCAAGCGGGATTTCGGCCAGCAAATCGAGGTGCGCTGCTGGGAGAGCGTCGACGCGCGGACCGCGACACCGACACGTCTCCCGTTCGAAACGCTTGAAAAACTTGCCAACGACATTATACGTGAGGTACCCAGCATCGTCAGCGTCACGTACAATATCGCGACGAAGCCTCCTTCCACAATCGAAGCGGTGTAATTCAGAATTCCCGGATTGTGAAATGGGGTCAAGTCTGGCGTTGGCTCTTGACTTCATAATGCCGCTATTCTTGGGATTTTCAAGGTTTTCTTGTAAGATGAGAGAATAAGCAGATTTGGTGTACAATCGGGCAACCCCTATAATGAATATGTTCGAAGGAAAGCAGATTATGCCATATTCTAGGTATGTTGATGCCGACGGCGTCTTGATCACCAAGCTTTCAGGGGTCGTCACCCTGAAGGAGTTGATCGAGCTCGAGAATGAACTGCATAGCTACGTACGCGATGAAGAAATTTACGAATTGGTAGTCCACCCGGACGATGTCGATATGGTACTGAACAATAATGAATCTATCATTTCGGCAGACAACGTCAAGGGAGCCCTGATGGGGCTTAGAAGGGGTGCCATAGCTTTTGTGTCCAACAGTAGTTATGTTTTCGGACTTTGCCGCCAACTGGAAATGCGAGCAGAGAATGAATTCATTCAATTGCGTGTGTTTCGCTCTGAGGAAACTGCTCTCAAATGGCTAAGATTCTTGCACATTGACCGATAAGGTACTGGTGTGAGGGACAATCCTTTACTTTGATAGCTTATTATAGTGTGGAGCGTTATGAGAATGAGAAAGTAGTTTTAAAGGTTGTGAAGTAGTGCTAAGACATCACGACTTAAGTTAACAAAGTAAAAAACGTCCCCAACTTCACAACTTCAAAAGGGGATGATGTTTGTGATATGAAATTCACTTTTTATAATCAGACAGCTCAGTAGACCCAATGGTTTTTTGCATGTGGCACCCAGGCCTCTGTCGGGCCTGTTCCAACACACCGTCAACCGGCACATCTTTTTCTGGATTTTGCCTTTCGACTTTTGTATTCTTGGGGCAAGGTTTTTTATCTAAGCTGAGTGTTCTTTAGCTTTTTCGACGATACAAAGCAAATGCTGCCTCGCGATGATGAAGCATGTGTGGCGGATTGGCACTTTATGTAGCCTGAAGTATGAAGTCAGGGAGGGGTTATCATGACTGATAAAATTAAGTTTGTTAAACATATTCAAAACTCAACCATTCACAATCCGATGATGGATAACCAACTGGATACCCAGGCTCTGGAAATCCGCAAAGACCCGTTGACCGGTGCGCAGAGTGTATTTAACCCGCGCCTGGAAGGCAAAGTCGCTATGTTTTACGGGCAGAGCGATGCCGCTCTGATTGAAAAAATAGCGGAAGCCAGCCGGGCCAATTGTTTTTTATGCGGTGATACCTGGAAGCAGATTACGCCCACTTATCCAACAGATCTGATCCCGGAGGGGCGTATCCGGATTGGCCAGGCAGTGCTGTTTCCCAATATTTTTCCGGTAGCACAAATCCATGCAGTGATAAGGGTGGGGGATAAACATTATGTACCGCTTTCCGAATTTGATCCGCAAACAGTGGAGGATGCGTTTGAAACATCTTTGGAGCTGCCCCGGAAACTCACAACAGCCGGTGTGGATGTCAGATACCTGACCATCAACGGAAACTATCTGGGGCCGGCCGGTGCCAGTATCGCGCATCCCCATTTTCAGGTGGTGGGCGGTGATCTACCGTTTACATATCTTGAGAACATTATGGGCCTCAGTCGGCAGTACTTTCAAAAGCATGGGACCTGTTACTGGTCCGATCTTGTGGATTTGGAAAAGGAAAAGGATAAACGTTACATCGGGTCTACCGGCTCGGTAGAATGGCTGGCGTCTTTTTCCCCTTCCGGCACCAATGAAGTGATTGGCGTGCTGCCGAAGCGGAGTCAGTTTCTGGAACTGGATGGAAACGATGTATCCGGACTGGCGAGAGGGGTTGTCAATGTGCTCTTCGGGTATGCGAAAATGGGAATTTCCACTTTTAATTTTGCGATTTATTCCGGCCCCCTGGGAGATAGCGATGACAGTTTCAGGTGTTTTATCCGAATCATCTCCCGACAGAATGTTTATGAAAACTACCGTACGGATGACTATTTTTTGCAGAAATTGTTAGACAACGAACTGATCCTTACTCCGCCGGAAGTTCTGGCGAAAAATCTTCAACTGCACTTTGAATAGTCTTTATGTGACAAGCTTTCAAGATTCACTCATGCAAGGCGCTATTCCATGTTCATATTTTCTTAAACAGGTAATAGGATTGTAAAATCAGCTAATTACAGTTGAAATTAAAAACAGCGTCCCGGGATTACACATTCTGCAAAGCTCACAGTTTTTAGCTGGTAGGCTCGATGTTTCTGTTGGGCAGTTCCCTGGTATTGGGAGCAGTTGAAGCTGATTGTAATCGACCAAATCATCGACGACAGAATTTGTCTCGCTGCTCGGAAAAGAAGTACGCATCCCAAGCTCCTTCCCCAGTCAGAGGCATTTCCCACAGTTCAGTTTATCTCAAAACAGCTCTCCTCCCCCACAAACGTGTCTGGCATTTTTATTTTGTTGACTGGTCTATTTCGTCCTCGTATGGTGATGGGTAATCAGGAGAATCCTGCTAACCGGTCTTCCACTGGTGGCAAGGTTTCTACCTCTTGGTCATTGCCCCTGGCCGATCTACCCCGAAAGAGATATGGCTTCAGGGGCTTTCTCTTATACCCAATAAAGACCGGCAAAAAGGCTGCTCTTGGCCAAATCCTGCTCAAAACGAGATATAGGTCGTTAACCATTAGATCTGAAGAAAGGCTTTCTCGAATTCGTTTATCTTCTGGATAAGCTCCTCAATATACTCTCCGTAAAAGGGTAAAGAATCACCATTCTCCCTCAACCATTCTTTGTATTCTATCACCGTGTCAAAATGCCTTCTCCTCCCGGATTCAGTCTTGAGATTGAATGCCTGCTGCATACTCCTGGAAACACCTTTCCACCTCTTTCGAAATTCATCTACCTTTTCCCATTTCTTGAGATTCTCCCTTCCGGAGTAGATTCGATGACCCCCGTCTGAACCGATTAGGTGATCCATTCTTCTCATATTTCTATAGCACGCATACCTGTACTCGCAAAAGCGACATCTCAATCCATCTGCGGAATGATGAAAGTATCCTTTCTCCACAAGCTCCATCAGGCTGTCAGCATATTCATCTATCAGGCGGACTCCACTCAAATCGAGTCCCCGAGCTCTCTCACAGTGTTCATTCGCGGCTTGTTTGAGGGGGTTTTCTCCAAGAAACACCTCCCTTTTCAGGGCATAAAAGCATGCAGAGAACTCTTTGAATTGAAGTTCCGCTTTCAGGGCATAAATATAGGCGGGGAGTTGAAAAGAAAGACCTTTTTTAACCATATCAGAAGTAGGGACGTTTCCGGTCTTGTAATCATAGATGTATGTCTTTTCCTCATCTCCTCTTACGATATCAAAGCGGTCCACATAGCCCCGAATCTTTGTCCTTCCCAATAGGACAGGGGCATCCTCCCTTTGTCCAAACTTGTATTCCACACCCCCTGGCGATCTATCGCGAAAAGCCGTCTCCTCAAACCGGAGAAGTTGGGCTAAGACACCTTCCCTTTCTTTTCCCCCTTTCTTCATACCAGATCTATCTTGTTCCAGGCCTGCGAGAAATTCTCTATACTGGAATTCAAAAAATTCAAGTTTATTGAGGAAAGGACGGGCCGCCAAATACTCCTCAGCCACCTCCTTCGCAAGGGAGAAAGCCCGATCAATCCCTATATCCGCCACATTCTTTTCTCCATGCCTAAGCCTTTCGTAAAAGCCCTTGAGGATAGCATGGATATGCTCGCCCATATCCCTGTTCGATTCCTCCAGACCTTGCTCCTCTAATATTGCTAGACCGTAGATATGCTCAAAAAGATAACGCATGGGGCAATTGGCCAGGGTTTCCAAACGGGAAGGTGATAAATAATCACTTCTGTCCTTAGAATATTCCCTAAAACTGTCAGCCGTTCCCACGAGTCCGTCGTATTCAAAAAGAGCGTCCTGAGCCCACCTGGACCTAAGGACGCCTATGGCCCTGAGAAGCCTATTCGAGAGGGATTCATCTTTAGAAATGATCCGGTCCAACGGAAAGGGTTCATCTTTCATCCGATCAAGGCGTCCTTTTTTCACGCAGGTCACGTCTAACAGTTCTTCCTCGGAAACAAAGTACGGATTATCCTCCCATAGAAAGACCTCTTCCAGGGTGTTCCGACCTTCGGGGGCAGAACGAGATGGCAAAATGGACGCCAAATCCGAGAGCATTGGAGAGGGTTGAACCTCTCTTTCATTCGAATATCTGGGGAAAGAAAGATAGAGTCGATTTCGACAGTTCCTCAGCAGATGGCTAAACAGATGCTTGGACTGGTCTATGGGGTCTCTTATCCTGACCATCCTATTAGGGGCCTCCGGCAGAATAAAATCCACGGGTTCTCTGAGAGGAAATCTATCCGCAATCAGCCCACCAGCAAAGACGTAATCAAACGATCTTCCTCGCATCTCAAGCCATTCGGAAACACGCACCATATTGGGGTTGCGTGCATCCATCAAATAGGTCCGACCGAGTCCTGATTTGAAAACATGATAGAACCTGGAAAGGAGAACATCACCGCCTCCGATTCCGAAGAGTTCTTTGGCGAGCCTCACCTCATTAGCACTTGTGAGAACCAGGTCTCTTAAAAGGGTATAGGCTTTGATGTCTCTGCTGATCATCATCCTCATCATTGCGGGTTCAGGGCCGATCCCATTTTCTGGAAGCTGGACCATATTCTCCGGAAATCCCAACAGATCGAGGATCCGAAAAACCCCTTTCACAATATCCTGAGGATGTCTCTGATTGCTCAGATCCTCAAAAAAGGTTAACCCCCTTTCCAAGAGGTCCATCTGGGTCAAGAACCGATGATATTCCGAGAGAATACCTTCTCTCTTCTCTGGATTTTTAGTGAGGAAGAATTGGTCTTGATAATAGTCTCTCACCCGCAAGAGACCTTCTTCCCACAGTCTGGAGAAATCGGTTCCCAACCTGTCGAGGCCACAACTTCGGGCGACTCGATCAAACAGAAATACGTCCAAGTCAAGCTCAAGACTCTCACCAGTGTCCTCATGAGATAACTCTGCCACAGTTCCTTCGGCAAAAAAATAATCTTTCCTTAGTCTTGAAAGCTTGCCGGTGCTTGGAAGATGACTCCAAGCATCCCCTCTGATCAAGGGAGAAGAGAGGAGACGGAAGATATCTTCTCTCTTAAAATGGTTCAGAGGGATTTCAAAGATATAACGAAAGATATGGGTGATGGGATGTGAAGAAAGGGCTAACCCCTTGGTCAGGCTGAAAGGCAGTTTGTATGATTTAAAAACCTCGGCGATGAGGGAAGAATAATCGTTGAGATCGGGGAAAATTACCCTGATTTTTCCTAAATCTCGAGATTCATCCAACCCCTCTTCATGGATCATCCTCTTTATCTCACCGGCAATAGCGCGGACCTCATCCACTTTGTTGGCAAAGGACTTGACTTTGAGCCCCTCATTGGGCGCTTCTTCCATATGCCCGTGGAGATAGAGTCCTCCCGCAGGATGACAAATGGCCCCTTGGTTGGCCCTGTTTATGCTGGATTCAAAGTCCGCGCCTTCCAATCTGTGCATGAGGGAAACCAACGGAGCGAAGATGCGGCATGCTTCGTAACGGACCGCTTCTTCGTCCCTTTCCGTGCGTCTGCCATTCAACGTCGACCCTGCCTCTCGGCCAACAGCCTCCTTGAATTCTCTGACGGGGTCCTTTGCTTGACTGTCATAATCAAGAAGCCACCATATATCTCGAAACTGACGACAGAGATTGAAAAGGATATCCTCCTCGACTCTGGAGACATGAATAAATCCGTCCAGAATAAGTGCGCCCGTATCGGCCAAAAAATCGGGCTCACCACCGTTTTTCAAATAATCGCTGACACTGGATAAAACATCATCGTCATCATATCTCTTGATCTCCCTCTTGATCTCCTCGAAATCAGCGAACAGCCATGTCAAGTCGCTTTCAAGGGCATATCTCTCCTCTCCTGCGCCCGGACGTTCCTCTTCCAGTCTGATAATTCTACTTCCCAAATTCTCAACAAAGCGGTCCTGAAGATTATTCCTCACCAGCAGAGAGAAAAAGCTGGAAATACTCCTGTATATCCCGGAGAAATCACTCTCCTGTCCGAAGGAGCCCGATAAAAGGGGCGAAAAATAGGTCAACCCGTCCGATTGCATCCCTCTTCTTTCAAGGATCTTCTTGATAAGTAGAAGTTTTTGGGCCTCATTGATTGGCCTGTAATCTTTGAATTGCTCCAATCTGAGATGCTCTTCAAAAATCTGATGAATGACACGGCTCAGGGTTTCTACCCTTTCCTTCGGCCAGAATCGAGAGTCTAGCTCCAATTCCATGACCCTCCCCCTTGTAGGCACAAGGTGGAGCAGTGAATGGTGACCGCTACGGGCCATCTTCTCGGCCAGTAGATCTTGTCTGGAATCGACGGTCTTACCCACTAAATAGACAATCTTGTTCATGGTTCTTGGTTAATGATGTTTACATTGAATACACTGTTCTATATTGCCCGTTGCGGCGTTCAAAACCGACGTAATGAACAACCCATTTCCCCTTCTCTTCCTTGAGTTGAAAGATCACGTCCCTCGTCTCCGTCCTCCCCCGGGCCTTGAAAATGACCGTCATCGTCTTTTCTCCGTCGGAGACATTGATCTTATCCTCGGTTAGAGAAAACCTGATCCCGGGTCCCAATTCCCGAAACAACCCCTCGTTGCGCCGCAAGAAGGACTCGCAAACCTTATACACATCATGTCTATCCGACAAAGACGTAAGGAGACTCAAGGGCTTTTGAGTGAACTCTCGGAAAGTTGAGTCAACTCCTCTAGCAAAGAAATAACCTGCCACCAAAACCCCCACCAACATAAAAACCACAACGCCGATGATCAGAGCATCCCTGTACTTGGGATACTCAGGCGACATGGATGCGACGGAGTTTGGAGTCTCAGGGGAGTTGGAGACGACAGACGTGGTGGGCTTTTCTTCCTCATGTCTCTTCATTGGGCATCCCCCTTGTCGATCGATAATGATTACGGGAAATTGACACAATTTTATGACTATATCAAATTATAAAAGTCCTGTCCTCGGTTCATTTACAAATCGGCCGCAATAGAGTAGATTACAAAAACAGAAGTGTGAGGTCTCAGGAAGCCCCCCGAAGGGGGCTCTCAAGGGACAAAGGCTTATCTGAAGCGACGGACCTCGTATGTGCCCTGTCCGGCTAAACCCCGTCCACTTTGGGGGCGGGCTATGGCGTCTTGTGGGTGACAGGTCTGAAAAGAGACCCTCGTGCTCCCTCTATGACGTATCATTAAATATGCTCAAGATTGCGGAAGTTATTTCTGGGACATGACACTAGATGATCAAGTGATTAAAGGAACTGTTTATGCCCATCCAATCAGATCGGTTGCCGCTGGCAAACACCAATTGTTGACCTCGGGAACAAAAGAGCCAGTTGGGTCCTCCCAGCCTTGATCAGCCCTTTGTAATCGGATCGGCCCACACTTCAGAAGGAGAGATCCCGTAAGTCTCTTCGTCTCTCCAGTGGCGTGATCGATGGGGCAGCTTTAAGGCCCGGAAGGGTTTTGGACCAATGTCTCGGATTATGGACTTTCTGCTGTTTCAGCCCTGTTGACGCGATCAGCGTCCAGGTCGGCGTGAGTTGCGCCGCTGCGGTCATCAATACGGCCCTGGGGAGAAAAGGCGACTCGTGCTGTTGTGTCACTGACACGCCGGGAGAGCCATGAATATGCGCTAAAGGCAGGAGGCTTTTCCAGTTAATGAGTACCCTATGATGTGAGGTTACACCTCAGTTGAACAGCGAGCGAATGGTAATTAATAATTTAATACTATACCAAGAAACCCGCCATGTT
>CAZCCX010000024.1:0-15356 GCA_964497115.1 uncultured Desulfobacteraceae bacterium | reverse complement strand
CGACGCCACTACGGCTAATAAGTGATTCGTACATTCGTATCGTGCCATACAAAAGCGTGTTCGGGACCAGGTAGCATGCTTTTACGGGCTCTGCCGCTTCTCTCATTTTTGATTCTTCGGCACAAATCTGACTGATCTCCTCATACCCGAGGTTAATTGACGAAATATCGGTGAAATCGTGAAATCGATTAAAACGGAGTGCCCCCGGCTCTTGGATGCAGTCTCTGCAATTGGCGATGCCGTGCATCGGGTCGGCGGTCAATTCTCCCGTTGGCTTGCACACGAGAAGGTTGTAATCCTCTCGATAAAAGCCGAAATTATAGGGGCAATTGATCATGTCTCGTCTCCTCCAGGGCGCTGGGCTGAAGTAAGATGAAGATTCGGAGTGACTCCAAATCTTCAACTTACTTCAGCTCGGAGTCGAGCGGACTTAGGATAATCAATGAAGGTTAAGGTGTGATATTCTTCCCCACAACGGGGCGGGTCAGTCATGGACCCGGGCGATACCTGCCTCAAGCTTTGGGTAGGGTATCTATATTTATCCTCTATTGCGCCATAACACATAAGTCAAGAAAAATCAGGTGGTTTGTCAATACGCCGGAGGCGGACAAGGGTTTGTTTTCCGCCGCTTGTCGTAGATCCCCCGCTGCTCTGCGGCGGGGTTGTTCATTTCTTTCCTATCGAGGGAAAAAGTCAGAGTAGTACACTCCCATTGACACATAATATATAATCAGCCGAAAGCTGTCTATCAGGGAAACCCTGATTTTTGGCTTCGAAAAACCTTATTTTTCCTGCTCACCTCGGTCTCGCGTGAGCGGTACTGCGGAGGGTAAAAAGGGGAAGAGCGGATTATTGGGAAAAGGGATATTGATGGTCGCGACCACTATGTCGACTGTTCATAGATCTCCGGGTGGTAACATTTCCATTTTCTGTGAATCCACAGCCAGTGGTCCGGGTATTTCCTGATCATCTTTTCAATGACATCGTTTTGTTGTTGCGTATACGTCTCCAAGGCATTTTGTGCGGTCTTGTCTTTGATCTCAATTTCGGGGAGAAAAATAAGACGGTGTGATTTCCTGTTTTTCTGCCGCACGATGAACATGGGGACAATGGGAATCGAATACTTCATGGCCAGAGAAACCGGCAAATGGAGTGTGTTTGTCTTCTTTCCGAAAAAATTGACAGGGATGCCTTCAAAAGAAGCGGTCTGATCCGGGAACAGAACAAGGTCCTCGCCTTTCTTTAGCCTCTTGATGGCCGGCCTCAATCCGTTTTCCTTATCTAGGATATTGACGCCGAACTTCGTATTGTATTTGACTCGTTCATTTTCAATGAATGGGTTATCTACTTTCCTGACAATGAAATTCAGAGGTCCTATGGTGTGCGCGTAATAGAGGTGTGCATATTCCCAGTTGCCGAAATGAGCGCCCAGAAGAATGACGGAAGGAGACTTCTTTTTCGCGGCGAGTAGATGTTCTTTGCCTTGCACTTCGATTCTGCTCAGTAACTCCTTTTCAGTGATTTTTCTCAACCTCAACCATTCATGCCCCATCATGGCAAGATGCTGGAAGGTCCTCTTTATCAGATCGCGCATCTCTGATTCTTCTTTTTCATCTCCAAAGGCGAACTTCATATTGATTAAGGATATATGTCTGTGACGACGGGCAAGAATGTAGAGGAGGCTCCCAAGCCATTTCCCTAAATGGACCCAGATGGTGATGGGGACCAGGCGAGAGACCCATGAATAAAACATGACAACCCGGTGAATTACATGAGCGCTGAGCCCTGTGTTAATGTTAGCCAAATGGAACCTCTTAGTTTCAGGATGGTTCATCAGAACGGAATTCTTGTGGAATAAAGTATAAGGGAATGGTTTGGTCTATGTCAATGCAAGATCCCGACCCTGGAAACCAGCAAGGCATCATCTACTGCGTTGCCTTCGATCGCTCCTCCTTGCGGCGCATTACTTATACGCCTCAGTCGTCGCTCCTTGGCGCCTTGTATCTAATACCTTGCTGGTTCCCAGGGCTCTCCATAATCCACTATTATCAGTATAAACAGAGATCTGATGGTGGATTTTAGCCGAGAGGCTGTGGCGGATCTCTCCTGAATCAGATTGTGATGGATTCACTGTCATGTCCCAAGGGCAAAACCGCATTTTTCTAATCTCAGATTTGTTCTCTAAGCGCTGAAAATCTATACCGAACGCAGGCAGACGACAAATCTCGAGTTCACAGACCTTTGGATATTCAACAAGGGCTTGTCATTGGTTCTTCCGGTTAATGAGTACGATTGAAAGGAGTATATATTCAAAACTAATGCTAAAGGCATACGGGTCATGGTATCTTTTCTCCGATTCCGAGTCTCACGGCCTGGTCATTTCAGGATGTTAGAGCCGGGTGAATCCTCCCCCCTCCACTGTTCCCCTCGCTTTCGCTCGGGGCCAGGGGGTCCCCCACTCTCTAACATCCTGAAATAACGAAGGCCTCCCGACAGTCACTCCGAAAAGACACCATGACCCTTCCCAGATTTGAAAAGGTTTTATAATTAGGGTACTCATTAACCGGAAGAACCTTGTCATTTTGTTCAAAACATCATATGAGCTTTAGTGATGTCTTATGAAAAAGAAAAAAAGGTCGCTCTTGAAGCGGCGGTTTCCGCAGCCCGGCTCTGTGAGCAGGTCCGTCTGGAAACAGCCTTCGAGGCCCTGGAAAAAGGAGACGGAACGCCGGTCACTCTGGCTGACTTTGGCTCCCAGGCCGTGATCTGCCGGGCCATTGGTGAGGCATTTCCCGACGATCAGATTGTGGCGGAAGAGGACGGGGCCGGCCTGGATAGACCGGGCATGGCCGAAAGGCTTGAGAAGATCACAGCCTATGTGCAGGGGGTTTTGCCCGAGGCCTCCGAAAAATCAGTAATTGACTGGATCAATTTGGGGCGCGGGCATGTGGGACCGCGCTTTTGGGCGATAGACCCTATCGACGGGACCAAAGGATTTCTGCGGGGAGATCAATACGCGGTGGCAGTCGCCCTTATTGAAGAAGGCGAGGTGAAGTTGGGGGTCCTGGCTTGTCCGGCGCTTCTTGTGGACCCGGGAGAGGCGAATGGAGAAAAGGGTGTCCTGTTTGTAGGCGTTCTTGGGCAGGGCGCGGCCATGTCTCCTCTGCATGGAGGATCTTTCAAGGCGATTCATGTGGCAGAAGGCAGTAAATCGACGAATCTGCCCTTTGTCGAGAGTTTTGAGTCAGCTCACTCCGATCATGCCCAACAGAAAGAGGTGGCTGAGTCGCTTGGCAGCCAAGTGCCTCTATTAAGGGTGGATGGCCAGCCGAAATATGGTATAGTAGCCCGTGGTGAGGCCCTCGCCTATATGCGGTTTCCGTCGTCCCTATCGGCCGGATACGCAGAGAAGATATGGGATCATGCGGCCGGGAAAATCATTGTTGAAGAGGCCGGAGGGCGGGTCACGGACATGCACGGCCATGCCTTGGACTTTTTACAGGGGCCGGAAATGATCGAAAACCAGGGTATTGTCGCGGGAAATATCTGGGTTCATGAGAAGGTGTTGGAAACGCTGAAGGCAATGAAACAGCCTGGGGCGCGAAAGATTCTTTGAAGTGATCTGTGAGGAGGAAGATTATGCCAGCAAAGATAGTGATTTATGGAAAGACGGGTTGACCTTATACGGACAAGGCCAGGTCGGCCTATGGTGACGACGCGGAGTTCGTAGAGGTCAAAGCCAAGAGCGAGAAACTCGAAGAGATGCTCGAATATTCCGGCGGTGCACGGAAGGTCCCTGTTATTGTGGAAGGGGAAAAGGTGACCGTTGGATATGGAGGAACGTGAGGGGTTTGAGACGGCACACCGGTGGTGTGCCAGGTCCAGGGACCTCAGCTTTTTCGGTCCTCCAACACTCTGAGTTTGGCGTCAATAAGTTGTTTGTGGGTGAGGTGGAGCAATTCGGCCAGTTTGTGAAGCAGATAGTCTTCATGCTTGTCAAGCTTTCCGTCCGCATATGCAATTTCCCAGACGGTCTTGATGATCTCTAGTTTTTCCTCTATGGCGTAATTGCGATTAATGAGGTTTGTAAACCGCCAGAGGTCGATGCTTCCCTCCAACTCTTCATTGGACGCTAGAATCAGTTCCTCAGTTTCCTCATTGGACAGCTCATAGCGCTTCTTGAGGATGCTGATAAGACTCTCCTGTTCTTTCTCACTGAATTCGTTGTCAATTTTGGCCATTTCAAGCAATACCGCGCAGGTTGCCACCTGGATATTATGGCATCTCCTCTCTACGTGTTCTGCGACTCCATTCCCCACACTCTTTCCAAAAAACTTTTTTACCAGATCAATCATGGTTTATAACCCTTTCCACCCTTCGTCATCCCGTTTGAACAGGACTGAGGACTGGCAGCACTCAATGATTGGGACTCTATAGCATAGCCAAGAGGATGAGACAAGTTCTCTCTATCCATCTCATTTTGCATCTCTTTTTACTTGACCTTTCAAAATGGTTGGATTAATCTCACATAAGCCAAGGGCCCGGCTGTAACTTGCGGGTCGGTTTCGCTGTGAAGGATTTGTTCCTTTGTCAGAGTGTCGGCCGTCCGGTTGGGACCATGAGGAGAAGTCTTTGAAAGGAGGTCAAAGCTTTGGCAGAAGGGACAGTGAAATGGTTTAGTGAAAAAAAAGGATTTGGCTTTATCGAGCGGGAAGACGGGCCGGACGTATTTGTCCATTTTTCTTCCATCAACGCGCCGGGATTCAAGACACTGGCTGATGGGGAGCGTGTGGCGTTTGATGTGGAAGAGAACGAACGAGGACCCGTAGCCAAGAATGTAACCATAATTTAATCTGCTGAGATACGGCAAAAAAGGGCATTTTGTGGACCTGTAAACAAGATGCCCTTTTGTCTTGTAATATGGATCATCTCCCAATTTTTTTGCGGTTGAGGTTTTCTTGTGTCCTCTGACACATTCTCCCAAGAACTCGAAGTTGCTGCCTATTCTGGATATAAGGCAAATGAGAAGCCCCTCTATTTCATCCTGGATCAAAAGAGATTAGAGGTGGAAAAGATTGTTGATAGATGGTATGGGATGGAGCACGATTACTTCAAGGTGCTGGCTGACAACGGAAGGCTATATGTGCTGAGATGGCACCGTTCCTCGGATTGTTGGTATCTCGAGAAGACTATTGAAGGGTAGGGGAGTATTGTGTTCAGGTCTCGTGGAAATTATTCCTTGACAAAATTGACATGAAATATATACTTGTGAGTTTAATTTGGGTTAAGTAAGGATCAAATTAATTGTTCTTTAATAGGGTTTATTCCCAATGATTATCGATCTTAGAACCCTTTCAACGGGATCTCAAAGCCTGCAGTTTGCCCTGAAGACAGATTGGTGGCGTTCTGTTGGGGAGAGAGACCTGATCTTGGGAATCGACACGCCGGTGCAGGTTCAAATAGAGATCTATCCGGCCGGCGATAAGTATGTGCTCGACGGCGCATTATCCGGTGGGATTCAGGTCCTCTGCGACAGATGTCTTGAGCCCTATCATCGTGAACTGAAGGCCTCTTTCAGGGTCTTCCTTGCTCTACCTCTGCCACAGACTGAAGAGGATGATGTTGAATTGGCAGAAGAGGACCTGGACGTTGATTTTATCAGGGGAGATGAGATTGACCTGGATGAAATTATTCATGAGCAAGTTTACCTCGCTATCCCCATGAAATCTCTTTGTAGAGAAGACTGCTTGGGGCTATGCCCCAAATGTGGCAGCAATTTGAATGCGGGAGATTGTCCGTGCGATAGAGACCAAGGACACCCCGCTTTTTTGAAGCTTAAGAATCTAAAGATCGAAGGAGACTAGAGACGAGAAATGGCAGTACCCAAAAAGAAGAAATCCAAATCCAGACGAGATATGGGCCGGGCCCATCATCATGTGAAGATGCCCAACTTGGCTCTTTGCCCTGAGTGTCATGAACCCGTATTATCCCATCGTATTTGCCCGCAATGTGGTTCCTACAGAGGTAAGACGATCGTCAAGATAGAAGAAGAAAGTTGATGATGGTTGGGGCTGTTCCAAGCGAATGTGAATAGCCGAATTAGGGCTTCAGGGAAGATGATGGCTGACACAGATAGGGTTGTGGTTATTACCGGTGGATCCAGGGGGATAGGACGCGAGATCGCCCTTAGGTTTGCTGAAGACAAGGCCCGGATTGTACTGGTTCATTACGATCCTGATGAATCGGCTGCTAAGGAGACCTTGAATATCTTGGCTGCGAAAGGGGTTGAAGCAGAGTCCCACAGAGTGGACATCTCCTCATATGGAGACGCTGGGGCCCTTTTCAAAGACATCCTTTCGAAATTTGGAAAGGTGGATGTGCTGGTCAATAATGCCGGGATTACAAGGGACGGCCTGTTGATGAGAATGTCCGAAGAGGACTGGGATCGAGTGATACAGGTCAACCTGAAGAGCGTTTTCAATTGCACACGTTCAGTCCTCCGGCCGATGGTGAAGGAAAGAGTAGGCCGTATCGTCAATATATCTTCGGTGGCAGGACAGATAGGGAATGCAGGACAAGCCAATTATGCCACTTCTAAGGCCGGAATTATAGGTTTCACGAAGACTGTAGCCCGGGAGGTGGCCTCCAGAGGAATTACTGTAAATGCGGTGGCCCCCGGCTTTATTGATACGGAAATGACCGGAGCCCTCTCTGCCACAGTCAGGGAATCTCTTGTAGGACAGATCCCTATGGGCAGGATAGGGCAGCCTGAAGATGTGGCTGAGGCCGTGTACTGGCTTTGTTCACGTGGTGCCGGGTACATTACAGGGCAGGTTATCCACGTGAACGGCGGTATGTTTATGTAAGAGAAGAGGAAACCCCTCTACGTCGCGCTGGTGAACAACGCGAAAAGCAAGACGTTCACGGTGCATCAGTTTACGTTGTGTATGCAGCACTACGAAGGAGAAGGGATTTTTGACGGATTAGATAAATACTGAACACTATTTAGGAGGTAATGATTCATGTCGGACATTCAAGAGAAGGTGAAAGCGATTATCTGTGAACAATTGGATGTAGAGGCAGAGACTGTTGTGCCGGAGGCGTCTTTTGTGGATGATCTGGGTGCTGATTCTCTGGATCAGGTAGAATTGATTATGGCTATGGAAGAAGAATTTGACGTCTCTATCCCGGATGAGGATGCGGAAAAGATTGTAAGAGTCAAAGACGCCGTCGAGTATATTGAAAAGGCCCAAGCGGCCTAGATTCGGGGTGAATCAGTCAGAAAGGTTCGGTTCTCATGAGGAGCGAGGTCATATGAAAAGGAGGGTCGTAGTCACAGGTCTGGGAATGGTGACCCCTCTTGGTACGGGCGTCGGGAAGAACTGGGAGGCCGTGTGTACGGGGAAGTCCGGTCTAAGGCCCATCAGCAGGTTCGATGCGTCAGAATATCCCTGCCAAATCGCTGGTGAAGTTCAAGATTTTCATGCCGAGGATTTCATGGATAAGAAGCAGACACGAAGATTCGATGTCTTTATCCATTATGCGATCGCGTCTGCAAAGATGGCCATGGAAGACGCCGGATTGAAGATCGATTCGTCCAACGCAAACAGGATTGGCTGCATGACGGGTTCCGGTTTGGGAGGCCTGACCACGCTGGAACATTATCATAAGGTCCTTTTGGAGAAGGGCCCGCAGAAAATCAACCCGTTTTTTATCCCTGCCATAATTGCAAACATGGTTCCCGGGCAGATTGCCATAGAATTCGGGGCAAAGGGGCCTAATATGTCCATTGTCACGGCCTGCGCAGCCAGTTGCCATGCCGTGGGAGAGGCCTTCAAGTTGATCAGGGAGGGCGTATCAGACGCCATGATTACCGGGGGATCAGAGTCAGTGATTACTCCACTTGCCGTGGGTGGTTTCTGTGCCATGCGAGCCCTGTCCACGAGGAACGACGAGCCTGAAAGGGCTTCTCGTCCCTTTGAGTTGGACAGAGACGGTTTTGTGATCGGGGAAGGGGCAGGGATACTGATTCTTGAGGAATTGACCCACGCTCTCGACAGGGGAGCGGATATCTATGCGGAGGTGGCTGGATATGGGCTTTCTGGTGATGCCTATCACATATCCGCGCCGGCCCCTGATGGGAGTGGTGCCATCAGCTGTATGTCCATGGCCATAGAAGACGCGGGGTTAAAGCCCGAGAATATAGACTACATTAATGCCCACGGGACATCGACAAAACTCAATGACAAAGCAGAAAACAGGGCTGTAAAGGCCGTCTTTGGTGATCATGCCTATAAACTGGCGATGAGTTCCACTAAATCCATGACAGGACATCTTCTTGGCGGAGCGGGAGGTGTGGAATCTATTTATTCGGTTTTGACCATCAACCGTGGGGTGATCCCCCCTACAATAAACTATGAGACCCCTGATCCTGATTGCGATTTGGACTATGTGCCCAATGAGGCGAGAAAGGCCAAGGTGAGGACAGTCATGTCCAACTCGTTCGGGTTTGGCGGAACCAACGCGTCTTTGCTTTTTAAGGCTTATGAGCCTTAATGATTAATGCAGACAGATGAGGGTCATGGGATTCTCAATGTCCTTTGTTAATCAAGATCATGAGAGTTCATTGCCTTTGGGGAGAGAATGGAGATAGAACTGAAAAAAGCGGATCCTGAAGTTGCAGATGCCATTCACGAGGAAACTCAGAGGCAAGAGAACACACTGGTCATGATTGCCTCGGAGAATTACGCATCGAGGGCGGTGATTGAGGCACAGGCCAATGTCATGACCAATAAGTATGCCGAAGGATATCCCAACAGGAGATACTACGGCGGTTGTGAGCACGTGGACGTGGTGGAAAAACTCGCCATTGAAAGGGTTAGGAAGTTGTTTGGGGTAGAGCACGCCAATGTCCAGCCCCACTCCGGATCCCAGGCCAACATGGCTGTCTACCTCTCCTTTCTGAAGCCGGGGGACACAATCCTTGGGATGGATCTCTATCATGGCGGTCATTTGACCCATGGAAGCCCCGTGAGCTTTTCAGGAATGCTTTTCAAGGCCGTATCATATGGCGTTGACCCGGAGAGGCACTTGATCGATTTCAATGAAGTCAATGATCTGGCAAGAAAACATCGACCCAAAATGATTATAGCCGGAGCAAGCGCCTATCCCAGGATCATTGATTTTCAAATTTTTGCGGAAATCGCCCGGGACGTCGGGGCCTACTTGATGATAGACATGGCCCATATCGCCGGGTTGGTGGCGGCAAGTCTGCACCCTTCCCCTGTGGGCTTTGCAGATTTTATCACATCCACAACCCATAAGACCCTCAGGGGACCGAGGGGAGGACTCATCCTCTGTGAAGAGAAATATGCTCCTACCATCGATAAAGGGGTATTCCCCGGCATTCAGGGTGGTCCCCTTATGCATATCATAGCGGCCAAGGCCGTCTCTTTTGGGGAGGCCCTGGGCCAGGGGTTTAAAGATTATCAACGTCAGGTTGTGACCAATGCCCGTGTGTTGGCAGAAGAATTGATGGGCCATGGCTTTGATTTGGTCTCCGGCGGGACCGATAATCATTTGATTTTGATAGATTTGACTTCAAGAGACATCACGGGTCAAGAGTTTGAGACATCCCTTGGCAAAGCGGGCATTGCAGCCAATAAGAATAACGTTCCCTTTGACAAGAGGGGCCCCAAGGTGACGAGCGGTTTAAGACTAGGCACACCGGTCTTAACAACCCGCGGCATGAAAGAAACTGAGATGAAGGTTGTCGCCGGGCTGCTGAAAAATGTATTGGAGAACCCTGATGACGAAAAGACGCTGCAGGATACCCGGTCGACCGTCATGGAACTCTGCAGGTCATTTCCTATTTACAGATACCTGTCATGAGCGATCACTCTTGTCCAAAAACGGTGCTGAACGTCAGACCCCTGTTTCAAAGCATATATCGGAACCTGAATTTCAATCGAATCTGACGAACATGTCAAATCAAGCACTTATGTCTACCAAAAACCGTTTTCAGATTTTTCTTGGACAGCAAAGATGAGCGATAAATCCGAAACACATAGCCAAGGACAAGAGGGGGCCATTAGAACATCAAGGCCTTCCTGGCCTGAATACTTCATGGGCATAGCCCATATGGTGGCCAAGAGATCCACTTGCCTTAGGCGTTCTGTAGGTGCTATACTCGTCAAAGATAAAAGGATCTTGGCTACCGGTTACAACGGGGCCCCTGCGGGACTCAGACACTGTATCGAAGTCGGATGTCTAAGAGATAATGCATCGGTCCCTTCCGGGACCAGACATGAACTCTGCCGTGGGCTTCACGCAGAACAGAATGTGATCATTCAGGCTGCCTACCACGGTATTGCTATCAATGGAGCAACTCTTTATTGCACCAACAAGCCATGCGTGATTTGCTCCAAGATGATTATTAACGCGGGGATCAAAAGGATATACTACGAGGAGGGCTATGATGATGCCCTGTCCGATCAAATGTTTATTGAAGCGAATCTTGAAATCTCGAGGTTACAATTATGAAATGCCCATACTGTTCTCAGATAGACAATAAGGTCATAGACTCTCGGCTGAGTAAAGACGGCAGAATGATCAGGAGGCGGAGGGAATGTATTCCCTGCGGAAGGCGTTTTACCACCTACGAGAAATTGGAGGAAATCCTCCCGCTGGTAATCAAGAAAGATGGCAGGCGAGAGCCTTTCAGTCGTGACAAGATCATTGAAGGAATGAAGAAGGCCTGTCAGAAGTTACCAATTAGCATTACAGCGATTGAGGAGTTTGTGGACTCCGTGGAACTTCACTTTCAGGAAAGTGGGCACAAGGAAATTGAATGTCAAGAGGTCGGGGAGAGAGTGATCAGTAAGCTGAAGGAATGGGATGAAGTAGCCTACGTTCGGTTTGCCTCAGTGTACAGACAATTCAAGGACATCAACGAATTCATGGCAGAGCTGGAAGGAATGCTCAGAAGCAGAACCGAAGGTGAAAGAAGTAAATAGTGCTTTCTAAAAGGCAGATTGTATACCAGCCTGTGTTTTTCATTCATCGCACTCCCCGCAGACTATCATTCCTTTGATGGGAATTCGCCCGCGTGCCGTGCCACTAATCTTCGGGAGAGGTCCTGAACGACTTGCGGCCCTTTGAACGACCCGAAGGCTACCGGGGGCGTGTCGGAAATCTGCCTGCCCTCAGCAGGTGGTCATCTAATGACTAAGACAGATGAAAAATCAATGAGGGAGGCCCTTCGTCTGGCCAAAAAGGGGATGGGTCGAACATCCCCGAACCCGGCCGTTGGTGCGGTGATCGTTCGCGATGGGAAGATCATTGCCTCCGGATATCACAAGAGGGCCGGGGACAACCACGCGGAGGTAGAGGCACTAGCAAAGATGCGCGGGAGAGCCAGGGAAGATGACGTTCTCTATGTGACCCTGGAGCCGTGTCATCATCATGGTAGGACGCCGCCTTGTACACAGGCCATTCTAAAGAAAGGGCTGAAAAAGGTGGTGGTGGGGATGCGAGATCCGAACCCGGAAGTCACGGGCGGCGGTTGTGAATTCCTGACCCAAAAAGGTGTTGAGGTCAAGTCCGGGATTCTGGAATCGGAATGCCGGAAACTCAATGAAGGTTATACAAAGTTTGTCTTGACGGGTCGGCCTTATGTGGTGGCCAAGTCGGCCATGACCCTGGATGGGTGGGTCGCCACTTCCTCAGGACATTCTCAATGGGTCACCAATGAGATGTCACGACAGTTCGTTCACCAACTCAGGGACAGGCTGGATGGTGTGATGGTGGGTGTGGGCACGGTGCTGGCAGATGATCCATCATTGACCACTCGTCTCAAGAGAGGGCGAGGCAAGGACCCTGTCCGGATCATAGTGGATACCCATTTAAGGACGCCCGACGGGGCAAAAGTCCTGAACAGCGAGTCCTCCTCCGAGACCCTCATGGTTGTCGGCCCTGATGTCCCGGCGGAGCACCTGAGACGTGTTGAAAGAGAGGGTGTATCCATCCTGACATGCCCTACGAAAGAGGGCCGGATTGATCTTGGGGTCCTGCTGGACCTCCTGGGTGGTATGGACATGACCTCTGTCTTGGTGGAGGGAGGGTCGGCCATCATGGGTTCCCTGATTAGCGAAGGGCTGATCGATAAATTTTATATTTTCAAGGGCCCTAGAATCCTTGGCGGACATGACGGCATGCCTATGGCATCGGGATCCGGGCCTCAGAAGATGGATGCCGCTCTGAGATTGAATGATATCAAAGTGCGGCGGTTTGGGGATGATGTGTTAATTGAGGGGTATGTGGGTAAATAAGGTTCAGGGTTCAGGGTTCAAGGTTTAAGGTATACGGTACACGGTATAAGGTTTAGGGTATAAGGTTTGAGGTCTACGGTTTGAGGTTCGGGAAGCATTGTATTAATCGCTATCCGAAAAACTGCACGTGAGGTCACGATGTTCACAGGACTCATAGAAGGCAAAGGGAAGATTAAAGAGATCAACCGGGTTCGAGGGGATATGGTATTGGCCATTGCTCCCCTATTTGACCTGTCCGATTGTCTGGTGGGAGACAGCATCTCCGTGAACGGGGTATGCCTTACGGTGACCGGTCTTGAGGAAGGACGTCTGAAGATGGACGTCTCTGAAGAGACCGTTTCTCGGAGTACCATGGGGCTGCTCAGACCGGGTGATGAGGTCAATCTGGAAAGGGCCCTTCGCCTGACGGACCGTTTGGGAGGGCATCTGGTCTCAGGACACGTGGACGGGATGGGCAAGATCCTGAAAAGGGAACAGAAACAAAAATCCTGGTTGTTTAGGATCGGTATGGATGAGACCCTGGGAAGATACACCATTGAGAAGGGCTCTGTCGCGGTGGACGGTATCAGTTTAACCATAAATGATTGCCAAGACACCTATTTTGAGGTTAATATCATTCCACAGACCGCTCAGGAGACGACCCTGTTGGGAAAGAAGATAGGGGATTCGGTCAACATAGAAACCGATCTGATTGGCAAATATGTGGAGAAGTTTTTGCTCGGAGACAAATTGTCTGACCAACAAAAGAAATCCTCCGCGATCAATGAAGATATGCTGAGGAAATTCGGATTCGGAGAATAGAGACGTGAGTATTGCAACGATTGACGAAGTATTGGAGGAACTGAGAGAAGGAAAGATAGTTATCCTTGTGGATGACGAGGACCGAGAAAATGAGGGCGACCTGGTCATCGCCGCTGAAAAGATCACGCCCGAGGCAATCAATTTTATGGCCAAGTATGGCCGCGGGCTTATCTGCCTCTCCTTGGATCCTGAGATTATCGAGCAATTGAAGCTTCCATTGATGGTGTACGATAACCAGAGCCCTTTTAAGACCGCCTTTACCGTCTCTATAGAGGCGCGTCACGGTGTGACGACGGGTATTTCTGCGGCCGACAGGGCACACACGATCCTTACCGCTGTATCCGATGACGCGCGGCCGGAAGATCTGGTGCAGCCCGGACACGTCTTTCCTTTAAGGGCGCGGAGAGGGGGCGTCCTGTTTCGAACCGGTCAGACCGAAGGATCGGTAGATCTGGCCCGACTTGCCGGTTTGAAGCCTGCGGGAGTGATCTGCGAGATTATGAATGACGACGGCACCATGGCGCGTATGCCCGAGCTGAAGAAGTTTGGTAAGAAACACGACATCAAAATTGCCACAGTTGCCGATGTCATTGCCTACAGGATGAGAAATGAGAGCTTTGTGAAGGAGGCCGCTGAAACCGTTTTGCCCACGCCTTATGGAGAGTTCAAGGCCGTAGCCTTTATGAATGACATAGACGACTATGAACATTTGGCCCTGATAAAGGGGGATATTGATCCGGAAAAGCCGACCCTGGTGAGGGTTCATTCCCAATGCTTGACTGGGGATGTTTTTGGCTCCTATCGGTGTGACTGCGGTCCGCAACTGGAAGAAGCCATGGAGATGGTTCAAAAGGAAGGCCGGGGAGTCATTCTATATATGCAGCAAGAAGGCAGAGGCATCGGCCTGTGCAATAAATTAAAGGCCTACGCGTTGCAGGATCAAGGACGGGATACGGTTGAGGCAAATGAAGAGCTTGGCTTTGACGCGGATTTGAGAGACTATGGAGTTGGGGCTCAGATCCTTGCTTCACTCGGTGTCAAAAGGATGAAGCTGATGACCAATAACCCGAAGAAGATTATTGGGCTGGAGGGCTACGGGCTGGAGATGGTGGAACGTGTGCCTATAGAGTCCAAACCCAGGCCGGAAAACATGAAATACTTGATGACCAAGTGCCATAAGCTTGGACACTTGATGAAGGTGGGGGCGGAAAAATAGGTCGGTTTTTGACTGCAAATAACCTTAGAAAAGGGGAAGTCTGATGCCCAAGACACTGGAAGGTAAGATATCGGCAGAAGGTCTGCGTTTTGCGATTATTGTCAGTCGGTTTAACGATTTCATCTCTTCAAAGCTGGTTGAAGGGGCGATGGACGCCCTTAACCGTCATGGGGCCAGCGAGGAAAAGATTTCTCTGGTCAAGGTGCCTGGAAGCTTTGAGATTCCGCTTGTTGCCAAGAGACTGGCTGAAACCGGAAAATTCGACGGCATTATCTGCCTTGGCGCTGTGATCAGAGGGGCGACACCCCATTTTGATTATGTGGCCGCAGAGGTCTCCAAAGGGATTGCTACTGTCGCCCTTGAAACCAAAACACCGGTGACATTTGGTGTCCTGACGACGGATAGCCTGGAACAGGCCATTGAAAGGGCAGGATCCAAGTCGGGGAATAAGGGCTGGGATGCAGCTATGGCAGCCATGGAGATGGTGAATCTCTTGAGGGAACTGGGATGATTCACGTCCCCCAATTGCCTTTCACACCCGATTAAACCTTGTACCATTTAGAAGATCAAAGATGATGGCCTTCGAAGGAGTCCGTCAGCAGGCCGTGAGAGAGTGGGCTTCGGCCTTCAAATCATATCAATTGACGGGAAAGGGAAAGTCCCCTCCCGCAGAAATGAAAGTCCGGAAAGGGCTTTTTAATTCATTCATCAAAGATGGGATCGAGACGTCGCGCCAGGGAACTGGCCATACAGGTTCTTTTTCATTTGGAATACAACTCAGGTGATCCGGATGAGGTCTTTCACTTTATCTGTGAGAACTTTGGTCCCTCGAAATCCTACCGGGCTTTTTCAAGAGAGTTGGTCCTTGGGGTTTGTGAAAAAAGAGAAGAACTGGACAGGTTGATCAGGGCTTCATCACAACACTGGCGACTGGAGCGGATGTCACGAGTCGATAGGGCAATCTTAAGACTGGGGGCATTTGAAATCCTGGCAATGCCGGATATCCCCTC